>FR893375.1 GCA_000433315.1 Firmicutes bacterium CAG:345
TGCTTAATTTTTGGTGAAGTAGCCTTTTTTTCTTTGCGCGTTTTAAAAGCAAGTAATTTATCAAAAGCACGAACTAGCAATAAAAAGCACGAACTGACTATCAAAAGCACGAATATACTTTAACCCTTATTTTTTGGCCATCGGCAGTGATGCTGGTGGTCTTTTTTTATGCCCTGAAATATTTTTCAATTTATCTATCCTCATAATAAAAGATTTGAATTCCAACTGTTTTTCCATTGGCGGAACAGGCATTAACTCGTTTTTAATCATGGGTACAGTTAATTAAAAAAAGCTTAAACAAATCATGTTTTTATGATAAGATTTATTTGGAAGTTATTTTTTATGCTTAAAAATTTAAGATTGTTCTTAGCACATTGTGTTTAGGTTTGTTAGTGGGTTGTTCTTCAACTGTTTCTTGGGAAAATAACATTAATAAAGATATCATACTTCTAAAAAATAATGGTTTTCATGCATATATTTCAAATTCTAAAGAAGATTTGCAAGAATTTAATGAAGGTATTAATAAAGAAATTAAACAAGAAGGTTATAATTTTACAGTTAAGTTTGTAAATGTATATAGTATGACAGAAACACCAGACCTTACTTCAGGTTACTATATTACCTTTGAGGAATTAAGCACTAAAGAAGAGGCAAAGAACTACTTCACTTTTTTAAATAGAGAAAATAGAATGTATAAGATTTATATTTCAGGAACAATCGTTATATATACTACATCTGTAAAAGCAACGGAACTTTTAAACTATAAATTCAAATAGCCCCCCGAATAACAATAAAACTTATCTGAATAGTACCGCATACCCCGACCTCAAAAATGTGTGAGCCAGAATTTTTAAAAAACTAGATTTTAGAAAATACAATACTAAATCAAGGAGCAGAAATGCTCTTTTTTTTGATTTGAAGGAGAGAATATGAAGAAAATATTATTTTATTTATTAACGTTCACTTACTGTTTATTACAAACATTAATTGGCGGATTCGTTTATTTATTCAATTATGGATGTTTCAATCTCATCAAGTTCACGCCATAGTGCAGCATATGAATTTTTAATAGGGTGCAATTGTATCTAATAAAGCAATAAAAGAACCCCACAAAACTAACAATAATGGTTTTAATAAATTTGCTGAATGGTATTACAAATGTGGAATGTTGCAATTTTTAAGTGTCAACATAAAATTGCAGCTTTATGTTGGCGCTCGCACTATTTTTTTAAATTTTTAAACCAAAAAAAATTTGTTTTTTCCAAAATTGATTTATAATTTCTTTATGAATACAACGCCAGAAACTAAAAGATTACTTCTTCGTCCTTTAAAACAAAGTGACGCAATAGATATATTTGAAAATTGGGCAAGCGATGAAGATTTTCCTAAATATATGACTTGGAGCGCTCATAAAAATATTGAAGAAACTAAAAAAATAGTAGATATGTGGATTAAAGAATATGAAGATCCAAAAGCCATAAGGTTTATGATAGTTTTAAAATCAACTAATGAAGTTATTGGTCAAATAGATGTAGTAAAAATTGTTGATGATATTCCAGAAATTGGCTATTTAATAATGAAAAAATATTGGAATAATGGATATATGAGCGAAGCTTGTAATTGTGTAATAAACTATATATTTACTCTTGGATATAAAAATATAATTATTGAAGCAATGAAAGAAAACATTGCTTCAAATAAAGTTATTATGAAATGTGGTGGAAAATTTATTGGTTCTAAAATACAATTTTATGAAGCAAAAAACTTAAATGCCGAAGTTAATCAATATTTAATAACTTCTTCTAGGAGTTAATTATTAACATTCTATCTATTTTAAAACTTAACTTTACTATAATTATGCCATGCCCTGTTGGAGAAGCGGCTTAACTCATATCCCTCTCAATGATACATTCATGGGTTCGAATCCCGTATGGGTCACCATATAGAAAGCATAGGTTTGATACAAAAAAATAATGTATCAAGCCTTTTTTTATGCCTAAAATAGCATTATTTACGAGATTTTAGTTTATTTTTAGGATATTTGGACTGATATTAAAAATTCTCCCATCATTTCTTAAGCCTTATTTTCTTTTTATAATTATAATCAACTAGGCAATGAAAAAGTATCAGCAAGAAACCGAAAACTAAAAGGCTATACATCTTGATAATTATAAAATTCAATATATGTGGTATTTTTTAAAAATGTCAGTGTAAATCTTAATGCAATAGAAAGAAAAATTATAGAGTTAATTTTAAATGACCATGCTTTAACAGCAGAAAAACATCAATTAAAATTAATAAAACAAAAAGAACTACTAAAAGATATTTGAAAGCATTACAAGAAAAAAATATCTCGAAAGAAAATGGTCAGATAAAAATAGTTATTGAAAAATTATAAAGTAACATTTTTTAATTTTATAAAATAAATGTTGTTGTGTTATGCAAAATGAAAGAAAGATTACGTAAATTGGTAGAAACATTACACAAAAATAAGCATTACGCACTTTATATCAAAATTTTCTAAAGGCAAGCTCAAACCCTTATAAAAAATAATTTCAAGTTGATTTGTAATCTACAAAATTGTATAATGTTTTTGGGTAATGTTTATGGAAAATTTTAAAATAGTAAGATTTGTAGACAATAGTTTCGAAATTGATGTTAGAGCAGATATTAATAATGAAACTGTTTGGCTCTCACAAGATGAAATGGCATCATTATTCAATGTTGATCGCACAAGAATTGTTAGACATATTAATAACATTTATAAAGACAAAGAATTAGATATTAATTCAACATGTGCGGAAAACGCACATGTTCAAATTGAGGGAAATAGAAAAGTTAATCGTACCATAAAAATTTATAATCTTGACATGATTATTTCTGTAGGATATAGAGTAAAATCTCAAAGAGGTATTATTTTTAGAAAATGGGCAAACAAAATTCTAAAAGAATACTTAATACAAGGTTATTCCATTAATAAAAAAAGAATAGAAGTGCTTAATAAAACAATTGAAGTACAAAATAAGATGCTTGCATCATCATTAAATATCGATCAAGAAACATTAGTTAATGTTATAGAAAAATATACTAAAGCTTTAGATTTATTAGATAATTATGATCATCAATGTCTAATAAAACCAAAAGGAAAAGAAACAATATATGAATTAACATATTCTGATTGTAGAGCAATTATCGATTCAATGAAGTTTAAAAACACATCTTCTGTATTCGGCGTTGAAAAAGAAAATGGAAAATTAGAAGGAATTCTAGCCGCCGTTTATCAAAATATTTTCGGTCAAGAAGTTTATCCTTCATTAGAAGAAAAAGCAGCACATTTATTATATTTTTTAGTAAAAGATCATCCTTTTGCGGATGGATGTAAAAGAATTGCTGCAACATTATTTTTGGAATTTTTAAATAGAAATCACGCATTAATTAAAAATGGCAAAATAATAATATCAAACGATACATTAGTTGCAATTACCATTTTAACTGCTGAATCAAATCCGGAAGAAAAAGAAGTTATAATTAAACTTATAATGAATTTTTTAAGTAAAGGAATTTAGAATGAAAAAAACAATTGGGGATAAAATAAAAGAATTACGAATATCACTTGGACTTTCACAAGAAGAATTTGGAAAAAAGTTAGGCTATACCTCTAGATCATCTATTAATAAAATTGAAAAAGGAATTAACGATATTAGTTATGATAAGCTGATTTTATTAATTAAAGAATACAAAATTAATATAAAAGGATTTTTAGAAGAAGAGTGCGATCAAATTTCTAATTCAATTTCAAAAAATAATAATATTTATATTTCTTTTAGTGGAAGAAATAATGGCAATTGTTTTGATATAGCCTCTCATTTAATGAAGAAAAACGATAAATATATAGCATTTAAAGATATATCTTATAATCCTTGTTCAAATTGTGAATATCAGTGTTTTAAAGGAATATGTAAATATCGAAATGATGATATATATAAGCTTATACAGTCATCACTTACATATAAAAATTTAGTTTTATTAGTACCAATGTACTGCTCTAACCCCTCCTCTTTATATTTTACTTTTTTAGAAAGAATGCAAGATTATTTTAATAACAACAGCGATAAATGGAATATCTTTATTAAAAAATTAAAAATAATTGCGATATTTGGTAGTGAAAAAGAAACGCCTTTATTCATACCAACTTTGTTGCAATTAGTTGATGGAAATAACAACCAGATTCTAAAAATAGAAAGACATAAATATAATCTTAAAATAAACGATAAAGTGATAGAAAATAATGAATTATTAAATAAAATAGATTCTTTTATTATTTAAAAATTTTATATAATATCTTTACAAATCTAAATAAAAAAGGAAATAATTATGACAAAACAAGAAATTCAAAATAAAAGAGAATATATTTATGCTAGCATTAGAAAACAAATAAAATAAATGCATAGCATTTTAAAAGCTTTTGGCGAAATACCAGAAATTGCTAATAATGGTGATGCTAATATTCTTATCAATGAAATACTTATGAGAATTGGTTCTTCGGAAAGAGATATTCTTGTATTTAAATGGAAAACAGACGACTATATCGAAAGATACGATGAAAAACAATATCTCAACTATGTTCAAGGTAAAATACATTTTTATATTGACAGATATGATTTTTATGCTTTCAACGCTTCTTTGCGTCATAGAGATTATGAATATAAACCTATGGAAAAATAAATTCATTTTATAATCAATTCTAAAAATACATTTTTATTTTTTTCAATTATTTATAAATATGTATATAATTATGTAAGATTAAATATCGTTGGAAATAAAACTATGTTTATTTCCAAATTTTTAGGTGCTTATAATACCTAATTAAACTAGAAAAATGTTTATAAGAATGCTAAATTTATATGGAGGAAAAATATGCTTAATCAATTTTCAAGAACTCAACTAATATATGGAAAAGATGCAATGGATATTTTATCTAAAGCACATATAGCAATTTTTGGTATTGGTGGCGTAGGTGGATATGTCTGTGAAGCTTTAGTAAGAAGCGGAGTAAAACATTTTACTTTAATAGATGATGACAAAATTTGTTTAACTAATTGCAACAGACAAATTATTGCTACGACTAAAACAGTTGGTCAATATAAAGTTGATGTAATGAAAGAAAGAATTCTAAGCATTAATCCATTTGCTAAAGTAGAAACTTTGAAATGTTTCTTTTTACCATCTAATCAAGATGAATTTGATTTTACCCAATATGACTATATTATTGATGCAATAGATACCGTTTCCGCTAAAATCGCTATCATTTTAAAAGCGCAAGCTAATAACATTCCAATAATAAGTTCTATGGGAGCTGGCAATAAAGTTAATCCGATGGGATTTATGGTTAGCGATATTTATAAAACAGAGATGGATCCTTTAGCTAAAGTTATGCGTTATGAACTTAAAAAAAGAAGGGTTAAACATTTAAAAGTCGTTTATTCTAAAGAAAAGCCTTTACGTCCTTTAGAAGATCCTACAATCAGTTGCCGAACGCATTGCATTTGTCCAAAAGGAACAAGAAAATGTACCGAAAGAAGAGATATTCCAGGAAGCAACGCTTTTGTACCAACTGCCTGTGGACTTTTAATTGCTTCAGAAGTTATCAAAGATTTGACTAAACCAGTCGCCAGGGAAGAATTAAAAAAATGATTTATTTAGACTATGCAGCAAATTATCCATGCAAAAAAGAAGTTTTAGCAGCTCTAACAGAAGTAGAATTAAACTATATTGGTAACTATAATTCAACTCATACAGCCGGATTAAAATCAAAAGAAAAATTTAATGAAATAAACACTTCCATAAAGAACATTTTAAATATCGATGATGAACATGAAGTAATTTATGTTTCTTCAGCAACGGAAGCTAATAATTTAGCAATCAAAGGAATTTGTTCATCTTATTCCGGATTTGGAAAGAAAATTTTAGTAAGCGAGCTTGAACATAGTTCCATAAATGGAGCTTTAGGATTTCTTAAAGATAACGGTTATCAAGTTGAATTTATTAAAACCAATAACGATGGTAGTATTTCAATTGAATCATTAAAAGAAAAATTAAGCAGTGATGTAATTTTAGTTTGTGTGTGTTTAGTCGACGGAGAAACAGGATATATTCACGATTATAAAAAAATAAATGAAATAGTTAAAAATACCAATGCTCATTTACTTGTTGATGCAACACAAGGTGTTGGAAAATTTGACATTGATTTTAATGAATTAGATCTTGTAAGTTTCACTCCTCATAAATTTGGTGGAATAACTGGAAGTGGGTGTTTAATCAAAAGAAAAAAAACAATTTTGACACCACTTATGCATGGAGGAGAGAGTTCATCAATTTATCGCAGTGGTTCAGTTCCTCTTGGAATCATTGCTTCAATTGAAAAAGCCTTGTATCTAGCATATCAACATATGGATAAAAATTATGAAAAAGTAAAATCGGTCAATGCATATTTACTAGAACAAATAAAAAGCAATAAAAAAATAAAAATTAATTCTTTTGCTAATCCTTACATAGTTAATTTGTCAATCGATAATATTACTGGAAGAACTGCTGTTGATTATTTAAATAGCAAAGGAATATGTGTAAGCCAAAAATCCGCATGTTCAATAAAAAACACTCCATCAAAAATTATTATGGCAATATATAAAGATAAGAAAAGAGCTATATCATCTTTTAGATTATCTCTATCAGAATTAGTTACATATGAAGAAATAGATTATTTAGTAGAAACATTAAAGGAGTTAGCAAAATGACAGATGAATTTGAGCAATCAATAACAAAAAAATATCGTGATAAGCTTTGGTCTAAATTTGTTAAAGCAATCAAAGAATATCAACTAATACAACCAAATGATCATGTATGTGTTTGTATTTCTGGTGGAAAAGACTCTATGCTTATGGCAAGACTTTTCATGCAATTAAAAAAACATTCAGATTTTAATTTCGAAATTGAATATTTAGTAATGAATCCTGGCTATAATGAAATTAATTTACAAACAATTATGAACAACTTACAAAAATTATCAATTCCTGCTAAAGTTGTTGAATCAAATATTTTTGAAATTGCTAATTCACAAGATAAAAGTCCTTGTTTTTTATGTGCAAAAATGAGAAGAGGAGCTCTTTATAATTTTGCTAAGAAAATGGGATGCAATAAAATTGCATTAGGACATCATTACGATGATGTAATTGAAACAACTTTAATGAATTTACTAAATTCAGGATCTTTTCAAACAATGCTTCCTAAATTAAAATCCACCAATTTTGAGGGGATGGAATTAATAAGACCTATGTATTTAATAAGAGAAAAAGATATTATTTCTTGGAAAAATTATCATCACTTACAATTCATTCAATGTGCCTGTAGATTTACAGAAAATTGCGCAATTTGTGATAATGGAGGTGGTGGCTCCCAAAGATACGCTACAAAACAATTAATCAAAGAATTAGTTAAAAATTATAATCCACAAGTAGAAAAAAATATTTTTAAAAGTGCAGATAACGTTACTCTAGATATGATTCTTGGATATAAAGAAAAAGGTGTACATCATAACTACTTAGAAAATTACGATAAGAAAAAAAGTGAAGATTAACTATAGGAGAAAAACAAATAAATGAAAAAAATAGTCTTTAGTGATATAGATGGTACACTTCTCACTTCTGAACATAAACTTTCAAAAAACACTCTTTTTGCTATAAATAAACTTCAAGAAAAAAATATAGATTTTGTAATAATATCTGCTAGAAGTCCATCAGGAATTTATCCTATTCTTTTAAAAAACAATTTTTCTTGTCCGATAATTTCATATAGTGGAGCTTTAATCCTCGATAAAGACAAAAACGTTTTATATCATAAAGGAATGAATAAAGAAGAAGCAGAAGAAATTATTTCATTTATTGAAGAACAAAATTTTGATTTAACATGGTGCATATATTCTTTTGATCAATGGGTAGTTAAAAATAAAAATGATTCACGGATAATTAGAGAAGAAAATATCGTTGAAGCAAAAGCTGTTGAAGGAAATCTAAACACAATAGAAAAAGAAGAAATACATAAAATCTTATGCATTTGCAATCCTGATAAAACAACTTCTTATGAAGAGATTATTAAAGCTAAATTTCCAAAATTATCAATAGTAAAATCATCTCCAATCCTTCTTGAAATTATGGCAAAAAATATTACAAAAGCTACCGCCATTGAAAAATTATGTGAACTAAAAAATATATCAATAGAAAAAACTATTGCATTTGGTGATAATTACAACGATTTTGAAATGCTCACAACAGTTAAGCAAGGCTTTTTAATGGACAATGCACCTGATGAATTAAAAAAATTAATAAAACTTCATACTGATAGCAACGATAATGATGGGATTTATAAAGCTTTAAAAGAACTGTCATTATTGGATTGATTTTAAACAAACAACCTAAAAATATATTTTAAAAATGTCTATAAAATAAGAGCTGTTTTTTTAATATTCAGCTCTTATTTTTTCGTTTAATCTACAATAATTCTTTCTTTTAATATAATATCGTGAGAATTTTTTCCAATCAAAATATCAAAAGCACCTGGTTTAACATGATATTCATCATAATATGTTGAATAATAAGAAAAATCTTTTCTCTTCAATTCAATTATAACTTCTTTCTTTTCATGAGCCTTAATAAATATTTTTTCATATCCTTTCAACTCATAATCAGGTCTATATACTTCTTTTACAACTTCGCGAATATATAATTGACAAACCTCAGCTCCATCAATTTCCGTTTCATTTTCTATATCAAAGCTAACTTTATACACATCTTTAATTTGTTCTATTTTAAGATTAGAATATTCAAATTTAGAATAACTAAGCCCATAGCCAAAAGGAAATAATACAGGAACATTAAAGGTCTCATAATAACGATATCCGATATTTAATCCTTCATCATATTTCATAACAGAAGAATCATGGTATGATTTCATTGCTGGAGAATCTTCTAATTTTAATGGAAAAGTTTCAGATAATCTTCCACTTGGATTTATTTTTCCAACCAAAATATTTGCTAATGCTTTATGACCTAATTCACCACCATATCCCATATAAACAACAGCTTCAACTTTATCAATCCATGAAGACATATCAATTGCTGAACCAGCTTCTACAACAATAATAAGATGTTTAGCAACTTTAGCAAAATCATTTATTAAAATTTCTTCTTCTTTTGATAATTTAATTCCTTCTCTATCAGCACATTCAAATTCCAAATTTGCAGAATCACCAACAGCCAAAATTGTATATTCAGCTTGTGCACTATATTCTAAAGCTTTCTTTGCATTACCAACATGTGCCAAATGTCCTAATTTTTCCCAAATAGATTCATAATATTGAACATCATAACATTCTGCTTTCAAAGCTTCTTCAAGTGAAATAAAAGGTAATTCAGGACAAACTTGGCTAGATCCGCCACCACAATAATATCTAGAAGCAGGATCGCCGGTAATAAAAATTTTCTTTTCAGGTTTTAAAGGAAGAACATTATTTTCATTTTTCAATAAAACTATTCCTTCTTCAGCAATTTTCAACGCAACATTTCTTCTTTCATTTATGGACATATCCATTTTTCTTAATTTGCTTTCTTTTTCACATTTTTCAGCCAACTCAATAACTTTTACTGCAGATTCATCAAGTTTTCTTTCATTCAAGATATTTTCCTGAGCTTTTTTCATCATTAAATTATGATGATTTTCATTATATGGCATTTCTAAATTCAGTCCCGCGTTTAATGAAGCTTCAGAATCTTTTACAGCATCCCAATCCGACATTATTAAACCATCAAACTTAAAGTTATTTCTTAAAACATTATAAAGTTTATTATTTTCACTCATTCTTCTGCCATTTACCAAATTATAAGAACACATAACCGTCCATGGTTTGGCTTCCATAGCTATTTCAAATGTTTTCAAATAAATTTCATGCAAAGTCCTTTCATCAACTTCCATCGATGCCCAATGGCGAGAGAATTCGGAATTATTGCAACAAAAATGTTTTATGCATGTGCCAACGTGCATTTTCTGAACTCCTTCAATATATTTTTTTGCTAATGTTCCTGCTAAATACGGATCTTCAGAATAATATTCAAAGTTTCGTCCATTGGTCGGAAGCCTTTTAATATTAACACCAGGACCTAACACAATATCAACTTTTTGTTCTATACAATCATTTCCGATAGATTTACCAAGAAGTTTAGCTAAATCACAATTCCATGTTTGTGATAAAACTTGTGTTGAAGGATATGCTACAGATTTAATTACTTCTTTTTGTTCAGGATTACTTTTATCTAACGGTTGCCTTAATCCAACAGGTCCATCTGATAATACAAATTTGTATAAACTGCCATCTGCTGTATCATTAGACCAAAAGTCAGCTCCCATGACTAATTTAACTTTTTGAATTTTATTCAATTTAGAAATATCCATACCTCACCTCTTTACTGATATAAGTTTTAAATTTTGAAAGTGCATACATTTATAATATATATTAAAAGATATAATTATTGAAGAAATTTAAAATAAATTTATTTTTACGGCTATAAAAAATAAAAAAATATTATAGTTTTTTTACATCTTTTTTTATATTTTTTTGTTGCTTTTAAAAATTTTTACCATATATAATAGTTGCGTGAGGAAAATATATGACTTTTAATCTCATTATAAAAAAATCCTTATCAAAAATAATAGAACAAAAGTCCATAGTCTCTATATCTAGAAAATCATCTTTATTAAACTTAAATAACAACGTTTAATAAAGGTTTTTTTATTTTCCTAACAATAGTAAATTTTTATCAAATTACAAAAAGGAGAAATATGAAAAAGATTAATTTACTTTCAGCTTTATTCTTATGCACTATTCTTGCTTCTTGTGCTTCTGAAAACACTTCTAGTTCTTCCTCATATAGTAGTTCATCAACAATTAGTTCTTCCTCATCTAGTAGTTCATCAACAATTAGTTCTTCATCTTTTGTAGTTAGCTCTGTTTCATCAAGTTCGACTATTTCATCAAGCAGCACATCAAGTTCTAGCATTTCAAATAGTAGTACAAGTTCTTCATCTATTTCTTCTTCAAGTTCTTCATCTATTTCTAGTTCAACAAGCGTTCCAAGTTATGAAGGAAATATTCTTTCTTTAAATTCTAAAAATTTTAATAGTGTTGATGCTTTAGTCCTAAATAATATAACTCCAAATACTCAATACGAATCTGAATTTACTTTTGCTAAAAATGGTTCTTATCTTTCATCAAAAAGAATTACTGAAATTGAAAAAATTGAAGTTTTAGTATACGGAACATACGATAATTTAAAAATGTATGCTTCTGAAAATGCTGATGAAGAAAAATTAATTACTGCCACAAAAGAAGAAAAAACATCAGAAAATGAAGCTCAGAATAATGTTTTATATACTTATTCTTTTGATACTCCAACAGATGTCTTCTATTTAACTAACCCTTCTACTTATAATGTCCAAGTCTTTACAATTGATATTTATTATAAAGGACAAATAAATGATGCTGAGCCTGAACCAGTAGAAAAAGACATTACAATTTCTAGAGCTCTTGAAATCGGAAATGCATTGAGCTCAAGTCGTGGAACAACAGAAACCACTTATATTATCAATGGTGTTGTCACAAATATTTCCGGAAAAGAAGTTACAATTACTCAGGATGATTCCAGCATTATCGCCTATGTTCCAACACCTGTCGAGAACCTTTATATAGGTTATTCTGTAGCTTTAGAAGGTAAAATTCAAAATTATTATGGCAAAATAGAAATTGTTGAATTCACACTTTTAGATTATCTTGCTGCAACATATAATGTTGATTTACAAGAATTTGAAAACGGAATAGTTAATGTATCAAAATCTAGTGATATCAACTATGGTGAAGAAATTACTTTAACTGCTGTCCCTAACGAAGGATATAAAGTCCTATCTTTATTCATCGATAACGAAAGACAAAATCTTGATGAAAACAATTCTATTTCTCTAATAATGACTCATAATATTTCAGTAAAAGCTGAATTTATTTCTAATGATGTAGTTATCGAAGAAACTGTTACTTTAAAATATGTTTTTGCCGATTATCCTGCAGGAACACAATATGCCACTGAAACTCATAAACTTGATGAAAACACTTCTATATCAACTGAAAAAGCTCACTTTACTTCTGAGCTTCGTCTTTATAACAGCTCAACAAATGATAGTGTTGCAACAATACATTCCGCTAAGCCTATTAAATCAATTTATTTCAATGCTGGATATAGTGCTTCTGAATTATCAGTTTATGGTTCTACTGATGGAGAAACATTTGAACTTATTTCAGCATTAGTAACAACTTCAGCATATAAAGTGCTTTCTCTTGAAAACATTGAAGAATCTTCCTACACATATATTAAGCTTGATGTCACTGGTTCAAAGCAAGTTAGAATTAAAGACTTCAGCATTGTAGTTGCAAAATAAATTAAAAAGCATCATAAAAGCCTCCCGCAAAAAGGAGGCTTTTTAATTTAATAATTATTTAACTATTTCTAGTTTACCATCGACAAGTCGTTTTGTACTTTCTTTATCAAATAAGATAATACTATTTCCAACAAAATCAATTGAAACTTCTTCATTAACTTTATAGTCGATAATACCGAAGATAACCGAAGTTAAAATATCTTCTCCAATATCAACCTTGACTGTTGTTTCCATACCAGCAGGAAGAGTTGAATATACTTTAGCTTTTAAACCATCTTCACAGATACGGATGAATTCTGGTCTTATTCCTATTACAACATCTTCACTTGGTAATTCAAATTCATTATTTGCTTCAAATCTAGCAACAACATTATGGAATTTAACTTCATAAGTATTTCCTTCGATTTGTTTTGCCTTTGCTTGAATAAAATTAATAGCTGGATTACCAACAAAGTCAGCAACAAATAAATTATTAGGATTTGAATATACATATAAAGGTGGATCATATTGTTGAAGCAATCCATTTTTCATCAAACAAACTTCAGTAGCAAGAGTCATGGCTTCAAGTTGATCATGTGTAACATAAACAAATGTTGAATTAGTTGAAGAATGTAAACGTTTTAATTCCGTTCTCATCTCTAAACGCAATTTAGCATCTAAGTTCGATAAAGGTTCATCCATAAATAAAACTTTTGGATTAGGTGCTAGTGTTCTAGCAATAGCAACACGTTGTTGTTGTCCACCTGATAATTGACTTGGATATCTATCAAGATAATCTTCAATTTTTAACATTTTGACAAGTTCATCAACTCTTGCTTTAATTTGATCTTTACTCCATTTAAGATTTTCAAGGCCAAAAGCAATATTCTTATAAACTGTCATATGTGGCCATAAAGCATAGTTTTGAAATAAGAAACCAACATTTCTTTTAGCAGGAGAAATATTGATACCCTTTTTCGAGTCAAATACTGTAACACCATCGATTATAATTTCACCAGATGTTGGAGTTTCAAGACCAGCAATCATTCTAAGTGTGGTAGTTTTACCACAACCTGATGGTCCTAAAAGGGTAACAAATCCACGATCTTTGATAACCATATTAAGATTATCTACAGCAATGGAATCTCCCCATTTTTTTGTTATATTTTTTAAAATAATTTCAGGCATATATTAACCTCCTACACCTTTATCAATAGAAGCTCCTGTTAATTTATTAACTACAACATTAATAATTAAAACCGAGAGAATGATAATTAAATTGATACCATTACTAATTTGTGTACAATCATATTTTTCATAGTTTTGTAAAACTGCTGTTAAAATTGTACTACTACCTGTTAATAAAACGAATAAGGTCAACTCTCTCATACAGGAAACAAATGGTAGCAAATATCCTGAAATGAAACTTGATTTTTGAATAGGGAATAAAACCTTCACCATTCTCTTCCACCAAGGAACCCCAACAATTATTGCAGCTTCTTCGATTTCATTCGATAATTGAAGCATAGCATTTGTTCCTGATTTAGAAGCAAAAGGTAAAAATTTAATAGAGCCAACAACAATGAGTAACACTAAAGAACCATTTAAGAAACTTAATGCACTAGTATAAGAAAGAATCAAATATATAGTAGCGAATGACATTGCTGGAATTAAGTAAGGCAAGAAAGCTAAATTACTGACATAGTTAGATAATTTACTTCCACGTCTTTTAGCAACACCATATCCTACTAAAATACCAAACGTTCCAGCAATAAATGCACAGACAATAGAAATCCATAAAGAATTTAAGAAAGCTTTCCAGATATCAGCATTTCTTAAAATACCAACAGATCCATAAATTGACTCATTAGTTTGTTCTGTTGTAATCCAATAATATAATGTAAATGTTGAATAATCACCAGAAACTCTTAAGAATGATTCAAGAGCAAACGATACAAGAGGAATAATGGCAAAGAAAGCTGCATATAAAACAACAATTGTAGTAATAACTGGTTTTGCAACTTTTCCAAGTTTAACAAGAGAAATTTGTGAAGATTTACCTGTTACTGTGGTAAATGATCTTTTTGAATTAGTAATAAATTGATTAAATAAGAGAATTACAATACTGAATAACATCAATACTGTAGCCATAACATAACCTTGACCTTTATATTGAGAACCATTAATAAGATTCTTCATTTGTAAAGAAAGAGTCATGAAACCACTTTTTGTTCCTAAAAATGCAGGAACTGTATAACTACTAATAGAACTAGCAAAAACTAATAATACTGTAGAAATAAGAGCAGGCATAACAATTGGTAAAGTGATTCTTCTTAAAATTTTGAATCGAGAAGCTTTCAAAATTGTAGCAGCCTCTTCTAAGTTTGCATCCATATTTCGCAAAATACCACCAATTAAGATATAAGCAAATGGTGCATAGTGAATACCTAAACATATTGCACAAGGCCAGAATCCATAAACAAAGCTCGCTGGTACAGCAATATGTGTCAGTGATTGGAGCATCCCTACTTGAGCTTGGGTGCCTTCCAAATAAACATTATTTTTGAAAAAGTTTTCCCAGAACATTGCAATCGACCAACTTGGCATAATATATGGGAAAACAAATACAGTTGAAATAAATTTTTTAGCTGGGAAATCACTTCTTGTAATAAGCCAAGCAATTCCTCCACCAACAAATAATGAAATAAGACAAGCAACTAAAGCCATCAATACTGAATTTAATAAAGGCTTATAAAATACGTTGATAGAATAATAATAGTCTTCTTTTGATACTTCAGAAAATATACCTATCCAATGGTCCATAGTTAGTGCACCAACAGCCTTATGAAGTCTTAATGATTCACCTTGATGGACAAGAATTGTATTATATAGAAGATATACTAAAGGAATAACAACAGTAATAGTTAATAATATTGCAAAAATAACTAATATAATATTTGATGGTTTAGAAAAATATGTTTTCAATGCATTTAATATTTTTCCAAACTTAGACAATTCATCTTTATTTTTGCCCTCAGGAGTCTTATTTTCATCTAAAGATAATGTTTCGTTCATTTTTACTCCTTATCTTAGATAAAGTGGTGCAACTTTAAGCTGCACCACTAAACTTCTTTTTTTAAAATTTATTATTTGCCTTCGTATTGTTTGACAAATTTAGAAACATCGCCATAATTTTGAGCAACAATTGTTGGATCTTCAACAACTAAGCGATCTTTCCACCATGCTAATTCTTTATCATTAGAAGCAATAGTAGTTGTGTGGTTAGTTGAATAATAACCAGCTTTTGATCCCCAAGCATTTTCAAATCCAGCCTTGGAAGTAATATAGCTTACTAATGCACAAGCTGCATAAGGATATTTAGCATTCGCAGCAACCATTGAATACATCTTATAGCAAAATCCACCAAAACCATCAACTTTATTGTCACCTAATTCAATAGATGGGAAAGTCAAGTTAGCAACGTTTTCTTTTCCATAACCTTCTTCATCTTTTAAGTCTTTGATCTTATTATAATTGACTAAAGCAACTGTACCACCTTTAGCTTTTGCGGTATCTTTACAAGCAGTACCATCAGAGCTATGTGCTTGAGAATTCTTTAAGAATTCAGCAATCCATTTATAACCAATATTCTTATAATCTGATTCAGCAACATAATCTTTATGATAGAAATTCTTATATGCTACTGTTAACTTATCAACCCATTCTTTAGAAGTTAACATAGTTAAGAAATTCATATTAACGTTTTCAGTAGTAGGAGTTTTAAATGATGGATTAGCAATATGTCCTTCATCGCTTGCAGAACCAGCAAGTTGCCAGACATTTGTTAAATAATTAGTTAATGAATGTTCTGTACCTTCACTATTGTAGTTATTGTACATGAAGACTTTGTTCAAATAGACTGCTGCCATTGGAACAGTATCATCAGCTGCAACATTTTGTGCTGCTTCTTTTGGTACAAAGTTCAATAAATAATTTGGTGCAAGCATTTCACTTTGGAGCATATTACCATCTTGTAATAAGACCATATCTGCAATATAACTCTTACTTTGGAAAGCTGTTGACAAATGATTATATAAGTCGGCATCACCTTCTTTAGTATTATTAACCTTAATACCTGTTTCTTCTGTAAAGGCTAAAATAGCTTTTTCTAATTGAGAAGAGTTTCCATAAACACTTACGGTATTATTTCCTACTTCTTCTTTAGCCTTTGCAACAAGTTCAGCATAACTTAACTTTTCAGCATCTGAAATTGCCTCATTTTTGTTATTATTTCCAGAATTAGGAGAACAAGCTGCTAACATTGAACAAGCTGCCAATAAAACTGGAACAAATTTTTTCATTTTCATATTTTCCTCCCGTGCTGAAACAAATGAATAATTTCAACACACATATACTACAACCCTCTTTTTGTATTTTCAAGTAAGCGTTTACATTTTCTATACATTTTCTTTACAAAAAGTTTAAAAAGCGCTTAAAAAATCTTTATTTTGAATTTTTGAATGATATACTTATTAAGAGAGGCAATTAAAATGAGTTTAGAAAATTTAAATAAAATGCTAAAAGATGCAGAAGATAATAACTATGCCGTTCCCCAATTTAACGTTTGGAATTTAGAATGGATTTCTGCTGTTCTAGATAAATGCCAAGAACTAAAAACTCCTGTAATTCTTGGCGTATCACAAAATGGTGCTAAATATATGGGTGGATTTTATGTCGTTACTCAAATGATAAAAGCATATATAAAGAAAAATAACATAACAATTCCTGTCGCAATTCATCTTGACCACGCTTCTTCTTTTGAAGCATGTAAAGAAGCTATAGATGAAGGCTTTACTTCTGTAATGATAGATGCTTCAAGAAAACCTTTTGAAGAAAATTTAGACATTACCAAAAAAGTGGTTGAATATGCTCATCCAAGAAATGTTACAGTTGAAGCAGAACTTGGAAAGGTTGGAGGAAAGGAAGAAGAAGTAGTCGCTGAATCTTTCTACGCTGATAAAAATGAATGCTTAAAGATGGTACAAGAAGCAAAAATTGATGCTCTTGCTCCTGCACTTGGATCTCAACATGGTTTTTATAAAGGCGAACCAAAATTAGGTTTAAAAGAAATGAAAGAAATACATGATTTGGTCAAATTACCTTTGGTTTTACATGGCGGTTCAGGAATTCCAGATGATCAAATTAAACAAACTATTAATTACGGAACGGTTAAAATTAACATCAATACAGATTGCCTTTGTGCTTGGGTTAAAATTGTTCATGAAATAATAAAAGAAAATCCACAAGAAATAGATCCAAGAAAAATTATCGGACCTGGTAAAAAAGGAATACAAGATGTTATAGAAAATCGTTGTCTAGTTTTCGGATCCATTGGAAAGGCAAATATCAATGGATAATCCTGGACTTTTCCAAGAAAGCAATAAAAAATATTCCATTACAAAAAGAATGATAATCTTCTTGATAGATGGAATATTAACTATCGGTACAATCTTCGCTTTATTTTTCGGAATATGCCAATTTATCATTCCTTCTTTAGCACATAATGAAATTTATAAATTAAATTCTTGGTATCAAGAAATTTGTATTTCAGAAAATGTTCCTTATACAGAAGGAACATATGGAATTTACAAAGTTGATTCTAAAAAATATATATTGCAGCTTTCCGAACAAGGTATAGAAGAAGATAAATTAATGGATACTTATCTTCAGAAAGTAGATGAGTTAGATGATAAATTAGCTAAAGTTGATGGTTACACTGAAACATATAGAAAATTCAATAGCATTTATCTTTTGAATTTTATAAGTTGCATTTGCGTAAGTACTTTAATTTTTGAATTAATCATTCCTCTTTGCAATAAAAGACATAAAACTATTGGCATGATGATTTTCAAATCAAATTTAGTAAATAGAGATAATATCGTTGCAAGTAACTCTAAAATTCTTTTGCGTTTCTTATTTATACAAATTATTGAATTAATTGCAGTATATCTTCTTATAAATTGGATAGGTATCCTTTTTGAAACATTAATTACTTTAGTATTAATATCTTTTACTGGAAATAGATATGCTTTGCACGATTTAGTTACAAATCTTCATGTTGAGGAACAATCAAAAAGCTTTACTGAATAAAGTGAACATATTTAATATGTTCACTTTTTTATAATAGAAAGAGAAAATTATGAACTATAATGAAGAATTTTTTACAAGATTACAAGAATTAATCAATCAATATAAAAATATTGATATTTCCGAAAATACTTTACTAATCGGAGCCTCACACTTTACTTTTTGGAAGGAAAAGGCAGAAGAAGATCTTTCGCCTAACCTTAAAGCAATAAATTTTGGCATCGGAGGAACAACCGCTTTATTTTGGAAAATCAATATGAATTTATTTAAAACTTTCAAATATCAACCCAAAAATATTTTATTGTCTATCGGTGGAAATGATATATCACAAAATTGTTCAAATGTAGAAACAATAAATAGAATAATTTCTGTATTCAATCAAATCAAAGATATTTTTCCAAAAACTAATATGTACTTTGTTGGTATGTTTTCTAGCCCTTGTAAAATTAAAGATGGAAGAAATCAAAAGCAAAAAGAAGTATCTTTAGCAATTGATCAATATATTGAAACTGAAAAGGATAAAAATCTATTTTATATAGATACCCATAATTTTGTATATAAAAACAATAGTAATATTTTCGATAACGCTTATAATAAAAATATTGACTTAAATTTATTTTTAGATGATAATCTTCACCTTAATCAAAATGGATTCAAGCTTTTTGGTGAAACAATAAAAAAGTATTTTACTAGTAAATATCAATAAACATTTTATTTATAAAAGTAAAAGTTGTTTCTATTGTTTAGCTATTTTATGCAATAAAAAAACTATTGTTATCAATATTAGTTATACTGAAAGCAATAGTTTTTATTTTTTATAAAGCTAAATTAGATTTATAGGTATCAATATCACTTTGAACTTTAGTAATTTCATCATTGAATGAAGTTTCATCGCCATCTTTTGTGACAGCCTTCATTTCAGACCAAGTCATTTCCATGCCTTCTGATCCAAATAAAGTTCCTATTTTTCCTGATTGAGCAGCAATATTTGTTCCAACGATTTTTAATTCATTATTTATATATAAATACGCCGAGGAATCTAAAACAACAAGTTTAAAACTAAACTCCATAGGTTCAACTAAATTATAAGAAGTAGAAGTACTTGGTGTATGATTGAAAGTCGCTGGATATAAAACTCCATTTTGCTTATTATCCCATAATAAGAAACGAGTATCATAGCCTTCATTAAATCTAATTTCAATATGAGCATTAGGGTTATGTGCTGTAATAATCCATTTGCCTTCAAGAACAAAGTTTCTGTTTAAAATATTTCCATCACCATTGATAATAGTTGTAGAAGAACCTACTGCATCATATTTTTCTTTAGTTATATCTTCAATTTTACCTTGCCTTTTTGAATCAACAACGCATGTTGACTTATAAAAATCTATATCACCTTTTACTAATGAAATAGCATTATTATAAGCTCCTTCATCTGTCGCTTTATTAGCAACGGTTAAATTTTTCCAAGATACGGCAATGTTTTCACCACCAAATTTAATTGGAATTAAATCTGTTACATCTGGCAAATCAATAGCAACAGCTCTTAATGTTCCATCGATATATAAATATGCATTATCATCAGTTACAACTAATTTAAACTTAACATTTAATTTTGAATCAAATTTATAACTGCTTGTTCCTCTGACATATCCAAAAGTAGCAACATCAAAAGAAGAAACATCACCACCATGGCCTCCCCAGAATAAAAATCTTTTTTCAGCATCTTCATTGAAGCAAATTTCAATATGAGGATTATTGCCTAATTCTTTAATATCCCATCCTCCTTCAAGGACAAAGTTTCTAGAAAGAACAGTACCATTATCAAATAATGCTCTAGATTGGAGAACTGTATCTTCTAATGAAACATCAAAATCTTCTAATGATTTTTTAGTAGATTCTCCAATTTCACATCCAGCATTTAATAACTCATCAACAAAAATTTGATAATATTCATTTTTAGGATGTGTATTATCTTTATACATCGATGGATCATGTCTATCAAATTTACTAGTGCTATCAACATATGTAATCCAATCTCTATCACCAGCCCATTTTTCCATTTCAGCATTAACAGCATCAACAATATCCCATTCACCATTATTTTGATAAGCTCTTTGAGTAATACCAAAATAATATAAATTTGTAGATGGATAACTTTCATGGAATCTTCTTAATAATCTTTGAGTATTATTAATTGTTTGATTGATAGAAGCTTTATCATCATAGACATTATTTGTTCCTAAATGAATAGCAATATTCTTTGGAGAATGATCGCCAAAAACTGTTTCATAATAAGTTTCCCAATCTTGTGTTGTTGTCGAAGATATGCCAAAAGCTTCTATATTATATTCAGGGAATTGTGTTGCATATCCTGTCCAGAAATTTCTGGCATCAAAATATGAATCTCCAACAAAATATGTTGTATCATCATTTTTATATTTTTTAGCAAGCTGCTTTGCATAACTTAAATAACCATTATCTTTATATTCGAAAGAATTTTCATCTACTTCATAGGCTATAACTTTAAACTTAGCACTATAGTGGGCACTTGTTGCTTCAACATCATACATACCTGCTTTTAATGGAGTAACAAGATGATTTTCTTCATCAATTTCTAAAGCTTTTGAATTATATTTATATGTCAGTTTTTCAATATGCTTTTCATTTTCATATTTTAAAACAAAATCTGATAATGGATAATTTCCTAAAGTTGCATAAACATTATTAATTGTCAATTTTCCATATTCTTGTAATGTATTAACATAAAATTTAGTTTCAAAATGTATAGAAGATGCAGTAATCTCAACCATTTCGCCAACTTTTAAAACAGAAATAACATCATTTTCAATTTTTATAGCTGTTTCATCATAAGTATAACTCAGTTTTTCACCCAAAGAACTATTTGAAAAAACAGGTTTAATTTCAAATGTATCATTTAAAGCTAAATCAATACTTTCAATACTAACTGTTCCATAATCAACATCGGTTGTTGAAGATGAACTTGAAGAAGATGATGAATTCAATGTGGAAGAACTAGTAGAAGAAGAACTTGAAGTAGAATTAGATGAAGTAGATGGTCTTACACTAGATGAACTTGTAGAAACACTTGAAGATGAACTACTAGATGAAGTAGTATTTCCACTACAAGATGCTAAAAGAGAAGGAAATAAAAGTAAACTTAATAATAAATATCTTTTTTTCATATAACCTCAAAATAAGCGGTATAGCGCTTACACGTTGATTATACACGATTACAATATTTATTTAATCATTAATTTTATTGATATTATATTTATAGTTTTTATCTCTATTTATTCAATTCATAATTTGATAGAATTTAAAAGAAGGTTAAATATGAAAACAAATAACATAGCAATGAAACAAATACTAATGGAAGCAGAAAAAGAAATCAATAAATTTTATAATTCTAAAAATTTTCTAGCTGCCATAATTACTGGCGAAGAAAAAGAATTATCTTTTGATTTGTATTCCAAAGAAGATTTAAAAACTCAAAAACTTAAGAGCATCCAGTTAGTAAAAGAATACAAGCCGCTTTGGTTAATTTATGAAGAAGAAAATAACATATATATTTTTTTTAAAAATAGCAATGGAAATATTGAAAATATAACATTAGAAGATATTCCTCATTGCATAAATTATTCACGCATTTAAAAAGATAGTTGGCAAGTTCCAACTATCTTTCTTTTTTATTTCTTTAACAAAGAAGTTAATTGTGAAACAATATCTCCGCTTCCGGTAACATTGATGCTTCCAATTTTATCTGATATCTTTTCTATAAATTCCATTTCTTTCAACTTATATAAAGTTGGGTTATCTTCCATCAATTTTGCAGTATTGAGTAAAGATCTTGTCGAAGCAACTTCTTCACGTCTAGTAATAACATTAGCTTGTGCTTTTTTAGTTGCAATTAAAACAGTATTCATAATATCACGCATATCGCCAGGAAGAATAATATCTTTGATTCCTACCTCAGTAATTGTAATATAATTTTTCTTTAAATCATCTTTGATAGCATCAAAAATATAATTTGCCATCTCATTTCTGCTGTCTAAAACTTCATCCAAAGTTTTAGTTCCAACATAATCACGTGCAGCAAATTGTAATTTTAAATATATTTGGCGACTGTAATCTTCATAGCATTCTATTACTTTAACAGGATCATCAACAAGATAATTACAAACTATATTAACACGAATAGTTGCCTTATCCTGTGTTAAAACCTCTTGTCCTGTCATATCGATATTTGTTTCTCTAACTGGTATATTCTCATATGTAACAACCTGAAGGTTTTTCCAATAAAAATATCTGCCTGGCTCTAAAACTTCAGATAATTTACCATCGATAAAGAGCAAGCCCTTTTTAAATTCTTCAATCATAACTGAAATGAAATATTTAGAAGGTATTTTCTCAAAAAGATAAATTGGAAAATCATCGGCTACTTTTGTATTTTTATAACTTGTTTTTATGAAAGTATTAACCCTATTTTCCTTTGAAAAAATATGCAAGCCACTTTCAAGAAAACAATCATAATTATCATCAACAAAATGAACGCCATACTCTTGATCGCCAACTTCGTAAAAATCAAACAAATCTTTAGCGCCTTCTTTTTCTAAAATATCTCTTTTAGAGATATACTTAGAAGAAATTTCTGCATTTAAATTTATTACTTCAATAAATGTTGATGGAAAATGATGATAAAGTCCAGCTTTAACAAACTTGATAAAACGACCTTTTTTAAACAATAAACCAACTTGATTTTGCTTAACTAATGTTTTCATATATTTCTAAATCCTCCTTTGTAAATTAAAGAAATCATCCAATTTCTAAAGCGGTCTAATAATTAAGTAGATTCGATTTTATAACGGGAGCTAAGCTATGGCTATAATTTCAAAAAAACGATATCCTCAAAAGAACAAGGCTTTTCGAAATTTGTCTTATCCGAAGATAAAACGGGATGATTGTAGTCAGTCTGTATCTCTATAGATCAAATAGTTCTTGATTTTTTACTAATGAAAAAACCGAGGTCAAAAAAGAACGCGGAGAGTCGAACTCCAAAAATCAATTTCGATTACAACGACCATGCTAGTTGTCGGGATTAAAATTAAAGGAATACACGAATGTGCACCGCAATATCTTTTAGAAATATCCGCACTAATTTTTTTCCAAAACCATTATACCACATAGCAAAAAAGAAATTATATATTCTTAGAATATAAAAACTTCGCCTGAATTTTTAATAATTCTCTTTTCCTTACGTTTAAAACAAGACTAAAATATGCTAAAATAAAATAAGAAAGGCAAATAATGAATAACAAATTTCTTCAACTAAAAGCATTGAAACAAATCATCGATGAAAAGAAATCATTTCAATCAGTTTTGGAAAATATTGTAAGACAAAACAACTTGTCAGAAAATGATAAGGTTGTTTTTAAGCTTGATGTCCTAGGCAGTCTGCGTCATTTCTATCAACTTCAATATGAAGCTACCAAAGAATTTCCAGAGTTTATGCCCGACGATGATGAAATTTACTTAATAATTATTGCCTTATATGAGCTTCGCTATCATAGCAAAGATTTAGCTGGTTATGAAGTAATAAATCAAACAACAGCAACTATAAAATTTATGAGTCTCAGGTTAGATTCTGAACAAGTAAAAAATAAATTAGAAGAAATAACAAAAAAGAAATTTGTTTTGCCAGAAGATTTAAAAAAGGATCTCTATGCTTATAACGCTTTGTTTTTTAATACTCCGAAATGGATAATAGAACTTTTAACTTCTGAATATGGCGATGATATCTGTATGAATTTTCTTCTTTCAAGTCAGAGAAAAGGATCTCAATATCTTGCAATAAATACAATTTACCGCAAAATTGAAGACTTCTCGAACGATGTAAGATTTATTCATCCTCAAGTTCTCAATACTGCTTTAGAATATCAAACAGGTAAATGTTCTAATTTAATCGAAGTAAAAAAAGGGGATTTATTTCCACAAGATTTATCAACTCAAATTATGTTGAATTCTTTGAATTATTGTTTCAAGCAAAAAACTCTTCATATAGGAGCAAAATCTGGTTCCATCATGGCTGAAGTCGCTATCAGAATTCATGATAATGGTGGATATGTTGATGCACTTTTCTCCAATGACAAAAAGTACTCTTCGGCAAAATATCTTTCTAGAAGATTAGGATTAGATAATACCCATATATTTTATGGCAGTCTTAAAATGATGAAGACATATAGTCCTTATAACTCATATGATATGGTCATATATTCTCCTAACTCTTCAAAATTAGGACAAGTCAGAAGAAGACCTGATATATTTCCAACACTTCAAAAAGAAGACATCTTTAAATATTGTGCTAAGTCATCTATCGATTTAAATGAAGTGAAAAAATTTGTTGCTAGCGATAGCTATTTAATATATCATGTTCCAACAATTACTAAAGAAGAAACAATAAATATCATCAAAGATTTTCTCAGCAAAAATGATGATTTTATCTTAGAATATGAAAGACAAATTTTTCCTTATGAATATGGTTCTGATGGATTATATTTTGCAGTTTTGAAGAAAATAAAATAAAGGTGAATTATGAAAAATATCTATGGTCTAACTCTTGAAAAATTAACCGAAGAAATGCTTTCATTAGAACAAAAAAGTTTTAGAGCAAAACAACTCTTCTCTTGGCTTTACGTTAAGAATGCAACATCATTTGATGAAATGAGTGATATATCTCTTAAATTCCGTGAAGTTCTTAAAGAAAAATATAGTATAGAAAAGCCAAAATTGTTTTTAAAACAAAAAAGCATTGATGGAACAACAAAGCTTCTTTTAGAAATGCGTGATGGAGAAAAAATAGAAACTGTTTTAATGCCATATAACTATGGAAATGCAATATGTATTTCAACTCAAGTTGGATGCAATATGGGATGTAAATTCTGTGCCTCTGGTCTATTGAAAAGAAAAAGAAATTTATCGACAGAAGAATTAGTAGGGCAAGTTTTAATTCTCAATGATGTTCTTCGTGAAAATAATCAGAACCCTGTAACTCATGTTGTTGTAATGGGAACAGGGGAACCTTTTGATAATTATGATAATGTCATCGATTTTATCAGAATTATAAATTCACAATTTGGATTAGCTATCGGAGCAAGGCATATAACCGTTTCAACATCTGGAATTGTTCCAGGAATTTTAAAATATGGAAAAGAAGGATTACAAATAAATCTAGCTGTTTCTCTTCACGCTCCTACAAACCAATTACGCGATATCATAATGCCTATAAACAAAGCTTATCCTTTGGAACAATTGATTCCAGCAATCGTTCAGTATGGAAAAGATAGCAATGGAAGAAGAGTAACTTATGAATACATTATGATTCAGGATTTTAATGATTCTGAAGAATGTGCTGATAAACTTATTGAATTAATTAAACCTACATTTGGATATGTAAATTTAATACCTTATAATCGTGTTATAGAAAATGATTTCTATCGTTCTTCTAATAATCGTATCCATCGTTTCCATGATAAATTATTAAAGGCTGGAATAAAAGCTACAATCAGAAAAGAATTTGGAGCTGACATCGATGCAGCTTGCGGACAATTAAGAGCTAAATATGCAAACAAAAATTAATGGTGCCACACTAACAAATATTGGCAGAAAAAGAACAAAAAATGAAGACGCAGCTTATTTTAATAGTTGCGAAGATTTTACTTTGCTGATGATTGCTGATGGTATTGGTGGTCATAAAAAAGGTGAAGTAGCAAGTGATATGACAATCAGTATCGTATCTAATAAAATTTCAAATTTTGAAAAAGCATTCAAATTAACAACATCAAGACGTTTGATTAAAAATGCAATTAAATATGCTAATAAAGAAGTGAATAATCTAAGTGTTAAACAAGAATATTTAGATATGGGTACTACTTTAGTTTTAGCTTTAGTGCTTAAAGAAAAAACTATAATTGCAAATATTGGAGATTCGCGACTATATCGCTTTGATAAAGAATTCGGTTTAACACAATTAACTGTAGATCAAAATTATGTACAATATATGATTCAAATTGGAAAAATGACAAAAGAAGAAGCAAAAAATTCCAATAAAAAGAATGTTTTACTCAATGCATTAGGTGTTAATCCAAGTGTCTACTACGATGAACAAATTATCGACAATAACTACGATGCATTACTGCTATGCTCAGATGGATTATATAATATGGTTTCATTAGAAGAACTAAATAAAATAATGTACTTAAATATTTCTGTTGAAGAAAAAGTAAAAAAGCTTATCGATACAGCCAACCGCAATGGTGGCTTTGATAATATAGGTGTAAGTTTAATGGAGGTAAAACAATGTTAGAAACAGGTAGTTTAATCGATGACCGTTATAAGATAATTAAAGTCTTAGGTGAAGGCGGAATGGCTGTTGTCTATCTTGCTAAAGATGTGATTTCCAATAAAGATGTAGCTGTAAAAATAATAAAAGAAGAAACGATGAAAAATCCTGTAAATTTAACAAGATTCGAACGCGAAGCAAGAGCAGCTGCCTCATTAAATCATCAAAATATTGTCAGAGTAATAAATCTTGGTGCCCATGATAATCGCCCATATATGGTTAACGAATACATCAGAGGTAAAACTTTAAGAGATACTTTAAATGTTCGCGGTAAATTCTCTTTTTTAGAGGCCTGCGATATTATGTATCAACTTTGCTCTGCTGTCCTATTTGCTCATCAACACGGAGTCATCCATAGAGATATTAAACCACAAAATGTTTTTATCACTGTCGATGGAACAGTAAAATTAGGCGATTTTGGAATTGCAACATTCCAAAATTCCGCCCATGTCACCAGAAGTGAAGTAGTTGTTGGTAGCGTTCATTACTTAGCACCTGAGATATCACAAGGCAATCCAGCTACTCCACAAAGCGATATTTATTCTTTAGGAATAACATTCTTCGAATTAATTACAGGACGTGTTCCTTTTGATGATGAATCCGCTCTAGCTGTTGCATTAAAACATATCAAAGAAAAATTCCCATCTGTTAGAATATATAACCCTAAAACTCCTATTGTCATTGAAAAAATAATTACTAAGGCTTGTGCAAAATCGCCTTTAGATCGTTATCATTCCGTTGCAGACATGCGTAAAGATATTGAAAAAGTATTACATGACCCAAGTTGTTTAGAAGAAAAGAAAGGCTTCTTTGCACGTTTATTCCATCGTAAATAATTATGGAAAAAGGAATAATAATCAGCGGTACAAAAAGAGAATATCAAGTTTATATTCATTCTTCCAAAAACATCAAAAAAGCTGTAGTCCGAAAAACTTTAATTTATAAATTCGGGCCTCTTTTTGTTGGAGATGAAGTTGATATCGATGAAGATGAAACAATTTGTAACCTCTATCCACGTAAAAATAGATTAATTCGACCTAAAGTTGCTAATGTTAGTTATGCGGCTATTTGTACATCAACAGCCGAGCCTTCTTTTACCTCATATCTTTTAGAAAAATATCTTACTTATTTGATTTATTGCCACGTTACTCCTCTGATTTTCTTTACAAAAACAGATATGCTCGACAACAATGAATTAACAAGAATATTAAGCTATAAAAAATATTATGAAACACTAGGATATAAAACATTTATGATCAGCACTAAAAATTCTGAAACATTTATGCCTCTAAAAGAAATTATCAAAGATAAGAATGTTATATTTATGGGACAAACCGGAGTTGGAAAAAGTTCATCCTTAAATATGATTGATCCAACATTAGAAAGAAAAATAGGTGAGTATTCTAAAGCCCTTGGAAGAGGAAAGCATCAAACAAAAGAAGTTGTTCTTTTTCCTTATCAAAACGGATTTATCGGAGATACTCCTGGATTTTCTAGCTTAGAACTTCCGATGAAACAAGATGAACTAGCAGCTTGTTTCCCTGGATTTGAAAATTTTGCCCATCTTTGTTTTTATACAGATTGTCTTCATATTTTCGAAAAAAAATGTGAAGTAAAAAAACACATAGAAGAAGGCTTTATCAGCAAAGAAAGTTACGAAAATTATAAAAAAATGTTAGAAGAACTTAAGGAGAAAGGAAAATGAAAGATATTATTATAGCCCCTTCATTATTAGCAGCAAACTTTTTAAATCTTGAAAAAGAAATAACAAGATTAGAAGAAGCTAAAATTAAATGGCTTCATTATGATGTCATGGATGGACATTTTGTTCCAGCAATATCTTTCGGTTCAGAAATTTTAAAACAAATAAGTAATTTTACAGATCTTTTTTTAGATGTTCATATTATGGCCACTAATCCTGAACATTGTGCAAAATTATTAATTGATGCTGGTGCAAATAATATTACATTCCATTATGAAGCAACAGGTGATGTAATAGAAACAATTAATAAGCTCCGAGAAATGTCTGCTGATATTATGATTGGCATGAGCATAAAACCATTAACACCTGTCGATGAAATTTTAGAATATTTACCTTATTTAGATATGATTTTAGTTATGAGCGTTGAACCCGGAAAAGGTGGACAAAAATTCAATATTGAAGCTCTAGATAAAATAGAACAATTGCGAAGATATATTGATGAAAATTCATTTGAATGTCTCATCGAAGTTGATGGTGGAATCAATGGTGAAACTGGAAAAGATTGCGCTCTAGCTGGAGCAGATGTTTTAGTATCTGGAACATATTTATTTAGATCAGAAAATATAGAAAAATCTATCGAAAAAATAAAAAATATAGATTAACTTTTACAGTAATAAAATTGTGTATTAATAATTGACTTGTCAAAAATTTTAAATAAATTAATATATTTACAGGAGGCAAAATCTATGTTTCAACAAGGAATAGTCATTTCTTCGACAGTAGCATTGCTCGGATTAATAATTTTAATATATTTAGGATATAAAATTATCCATGACAAAATGTCTTTTTTATCAACATATCCTTCAGACTTAATAAATGATTCCAATTCAAAAGTTACTAAAACTATTCTCTATTGGCTATATTTAATTTTGTCCGGATTTAACTTCGTTTTTTTCTTTTTTACATTCAATACAAAAACGACTTTAATTGGTGGATGTATACTCCTTTTCGCATCATTATTAGCAATTATTTTGCCATTCTTTAAAAATATAAAATCATTAAGTTATTACAGTATAATTTATTTTCTAATATCTTCCTTTGGCTCTTTAATGTGCGGACTTGGAGGAATTGTTGAAGTTCAAATTGCTGGACACTATTCTTATCCATTGTGGCTAGCTATCATTTTCATAATTATAGGTGTAATAGAATTTGGCTTAGTATTTGTTCCACCATTATGGAATATTCAATTCAACCAAAAAACAGAAGAAAATGGAAAGACAATATATATTCGTCCTAAAAAATCAATTCTTTCATTGTTCCAATGGATTTATCTAGGAATTGGTTATATTCAATGTATTCTTTTATTAATTGCTTCTTTCCTTTTAAAATTATAATTTTAATCTAAATAAAATAGTTGGAAATTTAGTTATGTAAATTTCCAACTTTTTTAAATCTCTACAGAGCCTTCTGAAACTCGCATTGGATCAATCGGATTAAAATGATCGTAAAATAATATTCCGTTCAAATGATCAAATTCATGTTGCAAAGCAATAGCTAAATATCCTTTAGCTTCAACCACAACATCTTTTCCTTGTAAAATATCATAAGCAGCCATTTTAATTCGATAAGGACGTTCTACTAAGCCTTTATGAACACCATCAACTGATAAGCATCCTTCTCCACCACGAAGATAACATTTTTTAGCAGAAATAGATTTTAATCTAGGATTAACCAAAACATATTCATAATGTTTTCCATCAGTATCATCAAGATAAATTGCAAACATTTTTATAGCTTTACCAATTTGAGGTGCAGCTAAACCAACACCAGCACGAATATCATGTGCAGCAGCAAATTCATCATCTTGAGATTCTTTTAAATGCTGTATCATCTGTTTTCCTAGGTCTATATATTCTTTATCTAATGGCATAGGAATATCTATACATTTTTCATGTAATACTTTTTCCGTATCCTTATAAATTTTTAACATAACTAACCTCCACAATGTATTTTAACATACTTTATAACATTTTTCTTTATGGAAAAAGAAAAGATAAAATCATAAATTAAATTTATCATTGCAATCAAAAAGGATGTAAAAAATTACATCCCTATTCATATTTTAATAACCGGCACCGCACCTGTTATTTCCCCAGCCACAGCCGATAATAACAAGTAAAATAAAAATGACAAGAATTATAGCAAACCATCCACCAATACCATTATTTGTATTAGTTGGATATGCATAACCTGTGCCACCATAAGGATAATTTTGTCCGTAATAGTACATAAGCACCTCCTAATTTAGTGTATGTTAAATATCAATTCTTGTTCATAATGTCCGCAATAAATAGTTTTATGCATAGAATATATGGAGGGAACTATGAGTAAATTTGAAGAATTCAAAGAATTTTGTAAAACAAAGCCATTTCTAATTGAAAAAATTCACAAAAAAGAAACCACATGGCAAGAATTATATGAAATCTATGATATCTATGGTAAAGATGCAGATATATTTAATGAAGAAGGAAAAAAGGAAGAAGAAAAAGTAGAAGAAACATCTGATTCAGAAGAAGAAAAAAAAGATGATAATAAAAAAGAAACTAGTGGCATTCTTGATTTATTAGGAAACTTTGACCCAGACAAATTAGCTGATGGTTTAAATGGAGTCAAAAAAATACTGGCAGTCCTTGGAGAAGTTACAAAACCAGAAGAAAATGAGTATGTAACTAAAAGAAAAATGACAAGACCATATCAAAGGAGTGATGATTAATGCGAGAAGATGTTATAATAAGACTTGATGAGAAGCCGGATTATTATATTTTTCTTCGAGAAAAAACCTCTTTGGCATCGTGAGTTAACATTCCATCCTGAAGAATTCGAAGAATTTCTTGCTTCTTATAAGTATAAAAGACATTTAAGAATGGTAGATAAATTAGAAAATTTATCATTGATGATGTCCTTAGCTAAGGAGTTAATGTGAACACAGAAACATTCATACAAAAAAGAGATGAATTAATCTCAAAAATTAAAGAACTAGATCTTTATAAAGAATACAAAAAATTAGATAGTTTAATCTATGAAGATAAAATCATTCAAGAATTAAACACAAAAAAAGAAAAACTTCTTCAAGATTATAAATTTGCTTCAGAAGATTTGCAAAATAAAATATTGCAAGAAATTCTTTCAGTTCAAAAAGAAATAGAAAAGCAGCCACTAGTTATACGTTATAACAAAATAAAAAAAGAGTTAAAAGAATTAGTTGAACCTTTGAATACAAATATAATACAAAAAGTTTACTTTTGAATTTTAATTGTTATTTCCTCACTAGAAACATCTTCTATACTAATAGTGTAAGGAATTGAAGAACCGTCATTAAAAAAATATTTATTCAAATTTTTTCCTTTAGTAAAAAGATCTGAGTTATCAGCAACTGGTTTAGATATATACTCTAAATCTCCACAATTATTAGCCGAAACTAATTCAACCAGTCTATTATTTTTATCTATCAAACTTCTAGTACTGGTATTATTATTCACAATTGCGACAGAGGCTCCTTTTTCTATATAATAAACTAAATTATTAACATAAGAACTCTGAATAGTATTTCCTTTAAAATAGCCTATTCTTGCATCTACATGATAAATTCTTAGTCCTGAATCAGTAAACATTCTTGCATTATTTCCTAAATATTTCGACTTAGAATCTTTTGAGTTCAATCCTTCAGGAACATAATATTCCAAAATAAGATATTCATCAAAAGCTGTACCATTATAATTATTTGCTATTATATATGCTTCACCACTAGAATAAAAAGGCTTTATCTTTATTTCACCTTCCCCTATTATTTCTTTTGGAGAAATCCAATTTAATAAATACTTAGAAAAAGCCATATGATCACCGATATTATAGTCCATCATATCTAATCCACCGACTGGATACTCTGGATTTTCTTTGCTATTTGCATAACTATAATAATCTTCAAGGCCTAAAATATGTCCAGTTTCATGAATATATGTATGTGCATCTGGAAGAAACCCGGTTAGAAGGCTTTGATAATTTCCCTCTGTCATAAAAAAATAACTTCCCCATGAAAAGGTGCCTACTTTATATTTCAAATTTTCTTGAGAACGACCATTAGCAGTAGTAAAAGCCCAGGCTAATTGAGACTCATTATCATACATCGAATTATAAATAAACCAAACGGCATCAAAATAGCCATCTTTATTTTGATCATATTTTTCAAAATTGATATTTGGATTATTATTTAAAACATCTTCGATTATTGTTATTGTAAGATCATTGCTAATACTTGAAAGCGAGATGGAATTATTTTTACTTTCAGTTGCACTTTTCAAAAGATTTGAATAATAACTCAAAGGTCGATCAATATTAACAACATTAGTTACTTCACCATTTAATGTCAATTTTGAATAACTGCTCTTTTCATAAAAAGATTTTACAGATTCCCATCCGACTATTGAATTTCCTTCACCAAAAAAAGCTTCATTCAATGTTTCCTTAAAATCCTTATTTCTCATTGTTGGAACATTAGAAAAATTAGAATATTTTTCATCTTGAAACGAAACTGGAACAACTAAAATATTTTGGTCACCAACACTATTTAAAGCTTGATATCCATTAGAAGATAGAATTTTATTATTGTCAACATGATCTTGCCAATTTCTAACATTTCCATCATCATAAAATGTTGGTGATTCTATTTTTTCACTATAAAATAAAAATTTATTTTGGATATAGTTATAGCCAAAATACGCAGAAACGGCTACTAAGGATATAAAAAAAACAGAAATAAAAATTTTTGCTTTTTTTCTTTTAGCCATTTTTAATCTCCATAGTCAGAGCCACGACTATTATCATCAATTATGACATGTATTCTATTTGCTAAATCTGTAATAGTTGCAAATTTTGCGTTTTGATGTTCATCAATATTTGTCATTGGATCATCATCGTCTGCAGTAAATACCATTACTCTATTTTGATAAGTTAACTCATCCATTTTATCTAAAATATGTTGAAAATGTTCAGGAAAAAGATTTTTAAAATTCATAAGTGTAGTATAAAAACCTGGTTCAATATAAAAAATAGAACCATCAGAATTTCCGTAACATGCACAAAATCTATTTCTTAAATCAATCATGATTTTTCTATCATCCCACTCAGGATATTTACTCTTCATATTAATACCTCGTCGTATTAATTATAACACGAGCAATATTCTTTAAAAAGATATAGTCAAAACCTTTTGTCCATCAGTATTTATGCAAATTATATTCATTTTATGTTTTTGAGCAAATAAAACACATTCTGTAGAAATCGGCGAAGAAAAATCTTTTGTAAATTTAAAAAAATCATCAAAAGATATTTCATTATAGATATTTCCTTCTTTATCACATAATCCCGGCATGTCTTTAAAAAGATAAAAAACTTTTAAATTCAATGAACTAGCAATTATTGCTGCCGATAAATCAGATCCTTCTCTTTTTAAAGTAACCGGTTCCTTATTTTTATCTCTTCCAATAAAACCAGGAACAACAAGAATATCTTCTATTTTCAAATATTTTTTTATTTTTTTAGAATTAAACCACTTTTTATTATCTTGAATTATCAGTCCTAATTCTATATAGCTAAAACTTTTTACATGTATTTTTAGATTTCTTAAATCTGAAGTTACTTTTAAAACAGAATAAGTTTCACCTATCGCTTTTAAACGATCTTCTTCTTGTAACGTTAAATTATGGTTAACTGAATTTAATAATCCATCCGTAGAATAAGGATCTAAATTTCTTCCAATTGCTGAACATACTAAAACAATTTTATCTTTTTGGCACTTTCCAAAAATATAATGATAAACATTATCTCTTTTGCCTTCATTTTTTAAAATTGCTCCACCTACTTTTATTACTTTAACCACAACCAATTTTATGTATAAAAGTAAAAATCTATACTTTATATTTAGCATTAATTTGTTTTATACTAAAAACATGAGAATAGATAAATATTTAAAAGTAACCCGTTTAATCAAAAGAAGAGAAGTTGCTAAAACATTATGCGATAAACAATGTGTATTAATAAATGGAAAAGCTGCCAAACCAGCTTCAGAAATAAAAGAAAACGATGAAATTGTAATCAATTCACCAAATGGTCGTACTATAAAAATTAAAATTAAAACAATAGCTAATTTTGCAACAACAGATCAAGCTAAAGAAATGTACGAAGTTATCTCTCAAGAATAAAACACATATTTTTCTCATATTTTAATATGAGGTAAAAATATGGAAAACGAACAACAAAATAAAATAACACTAATCAATCGAAAGAAAATGATTATTGAAGGAGTCAAAAAACTTATCGCATTTGATGATAAAGAATTTCAAATGGAAACCAACCTTGGAAATTTAAAAATAACAGGAGTTAATTTAGGATTAGATGGCATGGATACAGCAAAAGAAATTCTATCTATTCAAGGAACGATTAACAGTCTTAAATATGATGCAGAGATTTCTTCTAAAGAAAGCATATTAAAGAAATTATTCAAGTGACCTCACTTAGAGAACAAGCAGGCGTTATTTTTGGATCGTTTCTTTTTGGTTTTTTTGTCTTTCTAACATATGATTTTTCAACAGATTATTTTTTCGCTTCCATGGAAAATTATTTCTATTTCCATTCTATTTTTTATTATTTTTATTTTATAGTAGTACATACTATATTTTTATCAACGAAACTTGTCATCGAATCATAAATATTTTTTATCCTCTTTCTATAATTTTAGGCTTTTATATTTATTTCAAATTTTTCAGATTATATTTTTTAAGAAGCTATAGCAATTTAATTATTAAAATAAAATGCAAAATTATTAATCCAATCACTAGACTTAAAAGAAACACATGTGCTAAACTAGAACATAGTAGAAGGCTTAAAAAAAATGAAAGAAAGAAGAAAAAAAGAAAAAATAATCGGCTGGACAGCGCTTAGTATTTCTATCGCTATTTTCTCTTCTTTTTTAGGCATATATGTTTCAAAACAAATAGAACAACAACGCTTGCAACAACAAATAAATGAGGCGCAAAAAGCTTTAGATGAAGCATTTGATTTATCTCAAAAACTCGAAGATGATGAATATTATCAAATATATACTCCAAATGGTAATTACCTTATAACAAAAGATGGAAAAATATTAATTGACTTTGGCAAATAACGACAGATTTTTAACCTCGATTCGATATTATTAAATCGAGGTTTTTTAATTGAAAGACAAAATACTAGCATTTTTTAAAGAAAAACAAAATGTACTTTGGCAAACATGTATTATTCTTTGCAGTTTTTATGTTGCCTTTAGTAATGATTCTTTTTCACTTAATCCATACTTTTTAATTCTTCTTTTATTATTGACTAAAAATGGTAATATCATTTTTATAATATTTTCAATTAGCGCATTGATTCTCGGATCTTTTTTAAAATCAATAAATTATGGCATAGAACTGAGTCTTGCATGTTTTCTTTATTTAGTACTTTTATTCTTTCCAAGATATAAAAAATCTTATAGACAGCTATATATAACAAATACACTTTATTTCTTAGCATTCATATCTATATACTTGCTTAAGAAAAGTCCAACAAGTATTTTAATCAATTTTGGAATATCATATTTAATAGTTCAATTTTTTACTTTTTATTTAAATCAAAATGAAAAGAATAATCTATTTTATGGGACTTATATTTTTTTGCTGATAGGAATGTTTAAACAAAACTATTTAATTTTTAAAATATTATTCTATTTAGTAATTCTTTTAAATTTGAAAAACGAAAATTTATCTGAACGTTTTAGTCTAATTTTCATAGAAAGTTTAATTTCATATTCATTTTATTTAGAATCTCAAGAAGAAATTCTCTCAATTATAATTTCATCGTTCTTTGCTTCGCTCATATTAAAACAAAAATTTAGAATTCCAATATTTGTAATTCTATATTCTATTCTTTTCAGTATTAAATATCCTGCAACTTTTTATAAAACTACCAGCTTGTATCTTCCAATTATTTCTTTATGTATATACTATTTAATAGTAAAAAAAGAAGATATCATTGTAGTTCATTCTTCCGAAACTTCTCTTCTAGCAAAAATCAAAAATATCTCAGATTACCTCATGTTAATAGAAGAAAAACTACCAATACCTAATATTGAAATTCCAAATATAAAAGAAAATTTGAAATTAAACCAATGCAAAAATTGTTCAAAAGCTCAAAATTGTACAAATGTTGCAAACTTATCTGAAGTTCTTCCATCATCCTTACAAAAAAATTTTAAAAAAGAAATTTTAACCTCCTGTCCAAATGGAAGTAAACTTATTTATCGTTATAAAGTTGTTAAAGACATGGTGAATCTTGAAATGAAAAATTCAATGATTGAAGAAGGAAAGCAAAGTGCAATTAAGACAATAATCAAACCATTAAAAGAACTTTGTGATCCAAAATTAATAACAATTGACAGCAATTATTTCAATAATATCTTCGGCGATAATGTGATTACTTATTTTGCTGATAATTATTTAAAATCCACAAAAAAACTTACACCGCAACAAATAAATATAATAGAAAAAGCAGCAAATAAAACTATAAGTAAAGATACCTATTATTCCCTTTTATTTCAATCATATACATATAAATTTATTCCAAATAAAATTCATTTTACTTTTGATTATGCAACTAAAAGTTTTTCTAGACAAAATGGAGATAGTATAATTTTATTTCAAGACGAATCATATTTTGAATTTGCTCTTTTTGATGCCATGGGGCATTTTGAATCATCAGGAAAATACTCATTATTCGCAAAAAGGCTTTTTGAAATAACAAGACATAAAGGCAATGATTTTTTCGAAAGAATAAAAGAATTAAACAAAATATTAATTTGTCAATCAACAGTTGAAAATTATATCGCAGCAGATTTTTTTATCAAAGATCAAAATTCAAATAAATATTTATTATATAAATTTGGTTCAGCAAAAACTATTCTAAAACACAATCATAAAACAATAGAATTTACTAATTTTTTACCGCCACTTGGAATAATAAAAGATTTAAAAAACGAACCTTTTATTATCGAATTAGAGGATAAAGATACTATTATATTTTCAACCGATGGAATTGAAAGTATAGAAAAAATAGACTTCAATAATAATCAAAGTTCTCTTCAAATATTAAATGATTATCTAAGTAAGCATCAATTAACTGATGATTCAACAATTTGCCAACTTATCTATAAAGCTTAATATTTCAGTTATTTAACTAAAAAAATGTTAAAATATAAATATGAAATTTAGTCGTTTACAAAAATCATTATCAAATCAAAATATTACTGCTGAAAATGAAATTCCTGTAGCTTTTTCTGGCGGTCCTGACTCTATTTTTTTAACAGAAGGATTAATCAAATTAGGGTATAAACCATTGCTTATATATATCAATTACCATGATTCTCCAACTGTATATATAGAAGAAAAAATAGTAAAGCAATACTCTCAAATAAATAAATTAAAACTCATAGAACATGAAGTTAATATACCTGATAATGTTAATTTTGAAGATGAAGCAAGAAAAATAAGATATAAATTTTTTAGTGATGTAATTAAAATTCACCCTAACAAATTCATCTTAACAGCTCATCACAAAAACGACGATATTGAAACTATGATTTTACAGATAAATCGCAATAACATCGTAGATTATTATGGACTTAAAGAAAAAAATGATATATTTGGAGTTACTGTAATAAGACCTATTTTAAATTACACAAAATTAGAAATAATCGAATATTTAACCAAAAATAACATTTCTTTTTATGATGATCCAACAAATTATGAACAAGAAAGACAAAGAAATATTCTTAGAGCAAATCTAAAAAATATCGATTATAATCATTATAAGAATTTAAAAATTTCTTTAAATCAAAAAGTTAAAGAAGAAAAAAATAAAATCAAAAATATCGCAAATGGCAAATATATTTCCAAGAAAATATATAGCACTCTTAATGATAATGAAAAAAAGCGTTTATTAAACTTTCTATTAAACTATAACTTAGGATATTCAAATAGCAATTTAATAAACATCTGTCTAATGAGATTAAAAAGTAATAAATCATTTGAAGAAAATTTAAAAAATAACATATCTTTATTTCAAGATAAAAATAATTTCTTTTTTGGAACCACAACAGATAAAAGAAATTATTCCTACATAATTGAAAAAGAAGGCTATTATAAATTTAAAGAATTTGATATAGAAATAAAGCTTGGAAATTTCAACATCAAGGATTTTCCTATTTTTATTGAAACTCCCAAACAAAAAGATATTATTGAAACTAATATAAAGCAAAATAATGTAATAAAATTTTTAAAACATCATAATGTTCCTAATTTTTTAATCAATATTTTTCCAATAATAAAAAACAAAGATAAAAAAATAATTTATGTTCCTTTTTATGAAGATATCATTGAAAATAAAATAAAAATAAACTTGAAATTAATTACATTAAAGGAGCACAAAGACGGAAAAGATGTTCTTGTATTTTATCCTTTTTAGGTCTATTTTTATATTCTAAATATGTAAGCTTATGCGATTTTGAAATATCATTAACTGCAATTTGAATAGTTTCTATTACTTCTTTTTTTCCAAACATTAAAGCTGTTACTTCAAAATTCATAGAAAATGAACGAACATCTAAATTTGCTGTTCCAATTGAAGCTACTCTGTCATCACAAACAACCATTTTAGAATGAATAAAACCAGGATATAAATAAACATTAATGCCTGCTTTTAATAATTCTTCCAAATAAGAATATGTAACATGATAAACAGTCTTTTTATCCGGAACACCAGGAATAACTAAATTGATATCAACTCCGCTTAATTTTGCAATAAGCAAGGCATCAATAAAACTTTTATCAGGAATAAAATATGGTGTTTCTAAATAAATTGTATGATGAGCAATGCCTATCATTTTTAAATAACTTCTTTTAATTTCTTCTTTATCACTATCAGGACCAGAAGAAACAATTTGTATAGGATTAACATGTTCTGTTTTTTCCTTAATATTTTTTTCAAAATATTTTACCGCTTTAAAAATCTCACTTGAAGACATCTTATTTTTCTTCGAAATTTTATTATGATCAGAATAAGAAAAATCTTGTAAAAATCTAACTTGTAATAAAGAAACAGCTTCTCCAACAATTCTAAGATGTGTATCTCTCCATGGCTTTATTTTCTTATCTTGAGACAGATAATCAACGCCTATATTCATTCCTCCAACATATCCTATTTTATTATCTATAACAACAATTTTGCGATGATTACGATAGGCAAAATTATGATTAATCAAAGTAAAATGCGATGAGAAAAATGGTCTTACAATTCCACCAGCTTTAATAAATTTTCTCAAAAAACTATAAGTGGTTTTAGGATTTCCTGAATCATCGAAAACTAAAATTACTTTTAGACCTTCTTTTGCTTTTTCAGTCATAGCATCTAAAAATCTTCTTCCTGCATCATCTTTTTTAAATAAATAATATAAAACAAAAACAGTCTCTTTAGCTTCTTTAATATCTTTTATTTGATCTTCATACATTTCATGAGCATCAGTATAAATCTTTGTTTCATTATAAGTAGTACATTGCAAATATTCATTTGAATTTAATTTGATTAATTCTCTAATTTCTCTATCATCGCTCTCATAAAATTTTAAATTTCCATATGCAAATTCATGAGCAATCATATTATCAGCTATTTTTTTTCGTCTAGACCATCTTTTTCTATTAATTTTTGGTCCTTTTCCTACGAAGAAATAAATAATCCATGACAGTATTGGAAAAGCTAAAAATGCAAAAATCCATGGCAAAATAGATTTTGGGTCTTTTCTTTCCAAGAAGACTAAAAACAAAATCATGAAAAAATTAATTATAAATACAATCAATATAGTTAAATAAATAATTTCAGCAGTAGTCATAGCTTTTATCTCCCCTTTCTAAACTCAATATCTTCTATAATAGGTAAATCTAATTCATGTACAAAACGTACTGCTAAACTATTAGCATGATCATCATTTAACTGATAAGGAGCATGTGCATCTAATCCTAGAGTGAATTGTGCTCCCATTTTCTTCGCAAGTTTAAAAAATTCTTTATTAGGATAAATATATCGATCTATTTCTCCTATTCTTCTTTTTCCATTTCTTAAACCTGCAACATTAACTTCTAAAGGTATTCCCAAAGAAATTGATTTTTCAATTAAACATTTCGAAACTTTAATAACATCTCTATCAATAACAGGGACAGCAGCCATAAAATAATCCGGATGTGCAAATATTGAAAACATATTAGTATTTAGTGCAGCAATAGCAGTATCTTTATAAGCATACATATTTGATGCTGTCGGCTGTCCAAACCTTGCAATGATCTGATGGTGATCATCCATCATACTATGGTTTCCTAAAATTAAATAATCAATGATTCCAGCTTGGAGAATTTCTTTATAATATGGAAAATAATAAGAAAAACCTTCTGCCTCATATCCTAAAAATATTTCTATTCTATCTTTATATATTTTTTTTAACTTATTTATAGAATCATAATAGTCTTGAGACATAATATATTCCCCACGAACATTAGGCTCAGAAAAGCTCGGCAACATAACATGGTCAGAGAATCCTAAAGTATCAAATCCTCCAGCAATAGCTTCATGAACATATTCTTCATCTGTACCTATAGCATGATTGCAGCGAAATGTATGAGTATGATAATTTTTCTTAAACATTTTTCGACCTCTCATAATCGAAATCTATATATTCTAAGTATAAACCTTCTGCTGGTGCTTTAGTCCTCTTTCCAAATAAAATCCCCCTATTAAGCCTATCTTCAATATCTTTTAAACTACAACGACCAAAAGAATATTCTAAAGCAATACCAACCATATAGCGTACTTGGTAACGCAAAAAACTTTTTCCAATAAAGCGAATATGTATTTCATCATCAACTTTTTTTGCATATGCATTATTAATCGTTAGTATAGTATTTTCCTTTTCTTCTATCGAAGAAGCAAATCCTTTAAAGTCATGTTCTCCTATAAATAACTTTAAAGCAGTATTCAATTTCTCAAAATCTACTTCAAAAAAAGGATGATATGTTAAATCAAACCTGAAAGGATCAACACTATCTCCAATATGAACTCTATATAAATAAGTTTTGCTTTTAGAGTCATAGCGAGCAGAAAAATCTTCTCCAACTTCTTTAATATCTATAACTTGAATATATAATGGAAATAATCTATTTAAAGCATATTTCAACTTATCCATCTTCATTTTTTCTTTCGACGTTTTAAAATTTCCACCCATAAAAATGGCATGAACACCTCTATCTAAACGTGAAGAAAGACAGAATTTTATTTTTTCATCATAAATTCTAGAAAGTGTATCTTCAAACAAATTCTGAACCGTATTTAAACCCGGTTGCTTTTGAGAACCATAGAAATTTGTTCCTTTATAAGAAAAAATAATCAAATAATTTTTCATTTAAATAACTCTAAAAACATTTGAAATAAATCATAATTCATTCCAAAGCAAGCTAAAGTAATAGAACCAGCAAATACTATCATCATTGCGATTAAAAATATGGTATCAGCTACTGACCAATGCATTACTTTATAATGTGTTCTTTTAGCTTTAGGATCATATCCACGACATTCCATTGCAATGGCTAAATCACCACTTCTCATCAATGAAGATGAAAATAAAGGAATAATAAGTGAAGTGATAGCTTTTATTTTTTCTTTAAATTTTCCTTCTTTAAAATCAACTCCACGTGAAGCTTGAGCTTTCATCAATCTTTGAGTATCTTCCATCAATGTAGGAATAAATCTTAAAGCCAAAGCTAAAATCATAGCAAAAGCCGTAACAGGAATTTTAATCCATTTTAAAGGGGTCATTAAAAATTCAAGTCCAAAAGTAATCTCCATCGGTGCCGTTGTTGTAGTCAAAATTGAAGTTGTCATAATCATTAAAAACAAACGTACAAAAATATAAGCTGTATTATATAAAGCCGCATAATACAATTTAAAGCCATTTATATCAAAATATCCACCAGTTTGATTCATCGGCGTAAAAATGTTAAAAATTAAAATAAATACCGCCATTAACCACATAGCTTTAAAAGCTTTTAAAACACCACGGATAGATACTTTTCCTAAAAGCATAACTATGAATAAACCTAAAAACAAAAAGCCATAAACTATAAAATTTAAAGGAGTTGATCCATAGTTTAAAAATATTGCAACAATTACTGAAATCATTCCAATAATTTTTACTCTAGCATCAAGTTTATGAATTGAAGTTTGATAAGGACGATAACGTCCTAAAGCCATATTATTCATTTTTTCCCTCCACTCTAGCTATTTCTTTAGCAAGTGAAGAAACATCTTTAATTTTTCCTAAATCAATATTCAAACCATTTTTTATTAAGCTTCGAGCAACCGAAAAGACTTTAGGTGGTTCTATCTTTAAATTAGTAAGAACATCTTCCTTTTGAAATAATTCTAAAGGCGTGGAAACACTTTTTAATTCACCATGATCCATAACACCAACTTTGGTAGCATATCTAAGTACAATGTCCATATTATGAGTTACCAAAACAATACTTGTACCAGAATCATAAATTTTTTTGAAAAGCTGCATAATGTCATCTTCACCTTTAGGATCAAGACCAGCAGTAGGTTCATCCAAGACTAAAATTTTTGGTTTTAAAGCAATTATTCCAGCAATAGCAGCTCTTCTTTTTTCACCGCCAGAAAGTTCGAAAGGAGCTCTTTCATAATAGCTCTCATCTAATCCTACTAAATTTAAAGCTTCCATCGCTATTTTTTTAGCTTCTTCTTCCTTTATGTCAAAATTTTTAGGACCAAACATTACATCTTTTAATACAGTTGATTCAAAAAGTTGATATTCTGGAAACTGAAAAACCATACCACAATACGAACGTAATTTTTTTATTCCTTTTTTCTTTTTCTTTTGAAGCTTGGCATCATTTCCATCTATAAAGAAATCATCGATTTTAATCGTTCCCTTATTAGGCCAAAGTAACCCATTCAAATGTTGTGCTAAAGTGGTTTTACCAGATCCAGTTTCTCCAATCAAAGCAAAAAATGAATGATCCTCTATTTCTAAATTAATATTTTTTAAGGCATGCGCAACTAATGGATCACCAGAATTATAATCAAAATAAATACTTTTAAATTCTATCGACATAATCTATCCACCAATTCATCTATATTATCGACACCATTAATATCGATACCATATTTTTCTAATTCGTTCTTTAATTGCTTATAAAAAGGAATAGTCAAATCTATTTTTTTCATAAGAACTTCATCACTAAAGACATCATCAGGGGTTCCCTCTTTAACAACTTTTCCCTTATTTATCACTATAACGTGATCAGATTGATAAGCTTCTTCAATATCATGTGTAATAGAAATAATGGTTAAATCAGGATTTTCTTTTTTCATATTTCTTATCAAAGTACGAATATCATTTCTACCTTGAGGATCTAACATCGAAGTAGCTTCATCTAAAACTAAAATTTCAGGATGTCGCACTAAAGTTCCAGCAATAGCTACTCTTTGTTTTTGCCCACCAGAAAGTGAAGAAGGCTCACGTGATAAATATTCATACATTCCAACCTTCTTAGAATATTCTTCAACTAAAACTTTCATTTGATCATAAGGCATTGCAACATTTTCCAAACTAAAGGCAATATCATCCTGAACAGTTGAACCGATAAACTGGTTATCAGGATTCTGAAAAACCATACCTATCTTCTTTTGCAAACTTTGGTAATTATTTTCAGTCATTTTAATTCCATCAATATAAACACCATCGTTTTCATTTCCATCAGTAAAAGCTTCAAGTATACCTACTATTATTTTTGCAATTGTACTTTTACCCGACCCATTATGACCAATAAGAGCCACATACTCACCCTTATTTATAGTAAATGAAACATCATTGATTGTGCATTTGCTTGCTTCAACTACATCTTTATTTTGTTCATAGCTAAAATAAACATGACTAAATCTTATCGCTTCACTCATTTTTCACCTTTTCTATTTTTTCTTCGCAATTGCAATTTTTGCTTACGCTTGTCAACATATTCAGGATCAAGATATTTTTTATCAAAATAAGATTTAAGACAAACATAAATAATAAAAGCTAATAAACTTGCTCCTAATAAACTTCCAAAAACAATAAGAACAATCATTCTAGTTTTTTCATCGCCATTAGAAACACCATACATAATTCCAAGAATCATTGCATAGCAAAAAATAATTGCTAAGCTTCCATAAATAATTCTTTTGGTTGATTTTTTGCTAATATCTTTTTTTAATCTTTCTATCTTTTCTTTTTCATTAAGAGTATTATTTTGTTCATTTATCAAATCAGACATTTTCTTTATCTCCAACAAATTCAGGAACTAAGATTTTTCCATGATATTTAGTCAATTTTATTCCAGCCATATTAAGCATTTTTTTACTTGCGATAGTCGAGTTTGTATTTTCATATTTATCACTCAAATAAATAACTTCTTTAATTCCAGATTGAATAACCGCTTTAGCACATTCATTACAAGGAAACAAAGTAACATAAATTTTAGAATTCTTTAAATCATGATTAGAATTTAAAATAGCATTAAGCTCTGCATGGCATACATATGGATATTTTGTTTCAAGTTCTTTTCCTTCTCTTTCCCATGGAATTAAATTATCGTCAACACCAATTGGCATTCCATTATATCCCAAAGAAAGTACCTTGTTATCTTGTGAAACAATGCAAGCTCCTACTTTCGTTGAAGGATCTTTGCTTCTTTTTGAACTCAATATTGCAATTCCCATAAAATATTCATCCCATGAAATATAATTCTTTTCTAAAACCATACTAAAGCCCCCACAAAATCTTTCTCTTTATTATATCTAGAATTTAAATTATCTTCAATTAATACATTTTAAAAATTCAATTGAAAATAGAAAAATTAGCAATAAATATAATAAGAAATAAATTTATTGAAACAATTTTACTCAATTTATAAACATTGTTTTCTTAAAAAATCATAATTATTATTAATTAATTTATATTAGTTAAAATAAATTAAAGCAATCATTTTAAATCGATGTTTTTCTTCAGCGTTTTTATTATTTTACATTGCTGCACTACTTGAAAGAAAAGAAAAAAAGCGGTAAAATTAATAAGATATATAAAGAGAGGTAATATATGGGACGTGCACACGAAGTACGCGCTGCAAGTATGGCAGCCACAAACGCAAGAAAAAGTGCGTTATATATGAAAGCATCTAGCGAAATCTATCTTGCTGCAAAATCTGGTACTCCAGACCCAAGAGAAAATTTAGCTCTTAGATCAGCTATTGAAAAATGGAAAGCTCAAGATGTCACAAGAGAAGTCATCGAAAGAGCTATTGCAAAAGCTAAAGGCGGTTCGGCTGATAGCTACGAAGCAGGAAGATACGAAGCATTTGGACCTGGCGGTACAGCAATTGTTATCAACACATTAACAGATAATAACAAAAGAGCCTTTGCAAATGTAAGAGCTGCTGTTACACATCATGGTGGAACTATTTCTGACAGAAGTGGTTCAGCTGCATTCCACTTTGAAGATGCCGGTGTTATTGAATTTGTTGGAAACGATGTTGATGCTTTAACAGAAACTTTAATATTAAATGAAGTTGACGTAAAAGAAGTTAAACAAGTTGAAGATAACGTTATCAAAGTTTTAGTTTCTCCAAAAGAATTAGCAAAAGCTAAAGATGTTTTAAATCAAAATGGCGTTGAAAAATTTGATGTAGCCGAAACTAAAATGATTCCAGTCGATGTCGTCGATCTCGATGGAGAAGAAAAGCAAAAATTAAAGAACTTACTCGATGCTCTTGATGAAGTCGAAGATGTTCAATCAGTTTTCCATAACGCAAATATCTAATATGATAAACGATATATTCCAAAATTTAGATAATAGTTATCAAGACTTGGAATTATCACCAGAATTTAAAGAAAATTTAAATAAAACGGTTCTTAAAGCATATGCAGAAAGAACCGTTTTTCCTTCCATAGAAAATTTATTTAAAGCTTTAAATTTAACACCTTTAAACAAAGTAAAAGTTGTTATCTTAGGCCAAGACCCCTATCAAACTAAAGGTTTTGCTTCTGGACTAGCTTTTGGTGTAAATCCTGGTGTAAAAATTCCAAAAAGTCTCAAAAATATTTTGATCGAATTAAATAATGACTTAAATTTATCAATTGATACATCAATAGGACATTCATTAAAAGGATGGGCTGAACAAGGAGTACTATTGCTGAACACTATTTTAACAGTTGAAGAAGGAATATCTTTATCTCATAAAGATTTTAAATGGCAAGATTTCACAGATGCAATCATAAAAAAAATAAATGGTCTAAATCACAAGGTAGTATTTATTTTATGGGGGAAAAACGCTCAAGAAAAGGAAAAAATTATCAATTCTAAAAATATCATAATAAAAAGTGCACACCCTTCTCCACTTTCTGCACATAATGGTTTTTTCGGTAGTCATCCATTTTCTAAAACAAATAAAATACTTCTAGAAAATAAATTAACTCCTATCGATTGGTCAAAAATCGATTGATTTTTTCCTTGATACTATATTTTTTATTACCTGTTTCTAAAACATCAGTTATTTTCATATCTATGAATGGAAAACATGAAAAGCTTATAAAAAAGCTTAAAAGAAGAGTCAATAATGAAGAAATAATACCCGCTTTATAATCTGTATTGCTCATAACATTAGACAAAATATTTTCCAAAGAAATTTGCATAATATAAACTGTAAAAAAAGAAATAACACCTGGTATTAAAGAATAAAAAACAGCTAAAGCATGATATTCATTTTTTATATCATGCTTTTTTATTCCAAGTAAATTTTTCATCATAATGACATTTTTATCCTCTATAACAACTAATAAAATTGAAAAAGCCAATAAAAAGGTAGCTATTAAGCATGATAATCCTGAAAAAAAATAAAGTACATTTTTAATTAAATTTATTATCGGCCGTATACTATTTTCAATTTTTTCACCACAAATTTGAAAATAATAATTTGGATAATTCTTTTGAAATTCATTTTTTATATTATTTATATTTGCATTTTCATCATAAGTCAAAATTATTTTAGAAATATTGCATGCCTCCTCATTTAATAACTTTGTAATTCCAAAAATGGTCCAGAATTCTGCATTTTGATAAATTTTATTTTTTTCATCCATTATAATTTCCGCTACTTCCAAATCTCCAGTTTTAAAAATATGATAGTACTTTTCTTTTTTATAAATTGTTTTAGCTAAATAAGCATAATGTATTTTATTTGATAAATTTAAATTTATTCCTAATTTTTTAGCAAGAGATGATGATATTTTTATTCTTCCTTTTAAATCTTCTGAATCAGAAATAGTTTCTAGCAAAAAATTATTTTTATTAGAACTCGAATAAATATCACCTCCAGCGATATTATCATCTATTTTCATATTTAAAGAAGTCAATATCGGCGTAGTAGAAATATCATATTTATCAATCAATTTATTGATTTTATCTTTTCCATAAGCAACATAAAAAGGACGATCAAAGCCAGCATAAATTCCTTCATCTCCATATTGATACATTCCTGTTGTCAATGAATATTTTTGTAATCCTGCCTTACTTTTGCCTATTCTTATAACTTCTTCTAAATCAATTCTCTCACTAGTTCTTTCATAAAAACATATTCGACAAGGAAATGTTTCATCTAGAATATAAGGATTATAATTTTTAAATCTATTATCATTTAATAATTTAAAAAGAAACTCCTCCTTTTTATCTTCGCTGATTAAGCAATAACTTTTTCTTTTATATGTCCAAGGATATTTATCTGTGGACTCTAAATTATCACTATAAAGCAATTCCATTTCATCAATTAAAAAATGTTTCAAAAAATTTCCACTACAATGAACCAGTGATATATTTTCTCCTAAAAATATTTTTTTAACTCTAATTAAATATTCAAAATGATAATTCCATTCAATATTGGAAAACTGAAAATATAAAAATATATTATTATCTTCACAGACATTTTGTATTTTCTTGTTTTTAAAAATATCTTTGTATTGTCTTTCATTTAAAATCAAGTATATTTCGTCATACTTCATATTATTATCTTTTACAGAAACATTTGCCTCATAAGGTAATTTAAAATTTTTCAAAAGTGATGTATCTAATGTCGGAATATTTACTTCCTTATCATTTATCAATAAATTAACTTTGTTCTTATTAGGAAAATTACTTTCAAAATTAATATCAAAATAAAAACCTTTTTCTAAAATATCATCTTTATATATCCAATATAATTTATCTATTTCTGAATCCAAAATATTTTTCTTTTCATCATTTAAGGAAACGTAGTTTTTCTTCTCGACAGAAATAGAATTCTTTACTATATTGCTAGTCAATGACTTTTCAATATCTTTTGATACACCAATAGTTAAAAGATTAGCAATTCCAAAAGTAACTAAAGCTACTATAATAGTAAGCATAGTACACATCGTTCTAAATTTATTATAAATGATTTTTCGAATACTCTTTTTTGTATACCTTAATTTTATATTTTCTTTTTCTGAAATTATTAATCTTTTCTTCTCGACAATTTGATTTTCTTTTATTTTAATTGCTTTTCCATCGACAAAATTAATTATTCCAGATTTAGAGCATATTTCATCTTTTTGATGAGTTATTACAATGACTAAACTTCTTTGAGCATAATTTTCTAAGATTAAATTTACTTTTTCTCTAAGTTTTTTATTCAAACCATTTAATGGTTCATCCAAAAAATAAATATAACTCTTTTTTATTAAACATCTTGCAATATTTACTCTCGCTTTTTCCCCTCCAGAAATTTTATTTATAGTCTTATTTCTTATTTTGAATATTTCTAATTCCTTTAATATTTTATATATTATTTTTCTTCTTTCTTTTTTCTTTTTAATATTGTTTTGCAGAATAAAATCTAAATTGTCATAAATAGTTAGTTCTTTTTCCATCTCAGCATTCTGAAACGAAATAGACAATTTATTTTTTCTAATTTCATCTAGTTCTTTCTCATTCATTTTATTAATTTCTTTTGAAAATAACTTTATTGAACCTTCATATTTTTTTATTTTTCCTAATAAAACATTTAAAAAAGTACTTTTGCCAGAACCTGAATGACCAATTATATAATATAATCCTGTATTACTAAATTTCAGATTAACATTATCTAATGCTTTAACACCATTAGAATAAATCACCGTTAAATTTTCACACTCTAACATACTTCATCCGCCAAACTTAACACTAGATTTTTCTTTTTTAATAAATATAAAACTAATGAAGAAGCTATTAATGATAAAGTAAAAATGACAATTAGCATAATAATATTATTAATATTTATAAAAGTAAAATCTAAAAAAGTAATAAATCCATATTTTTTTATCAAACAATTAAATATAACCACTTCTATCAATTTAAAAAGGAAAAATAATAAAAAAGAAATAAAAGAGTAAATAAATGATAAAGAATAATAAATCATCTCAAAATTATTTTTCTTAAGATGAAAAGTTATAAACAGAGCTAAAATCTTTTTTTGTTCTTCGTATATTGTACCTATAGTAAAAAGTTCTAATAAAAAAGCCCCTATGGCAATTAAAATCAAAAAAATTTCCATTATCGAAAGAAAACTATTTACAATACTCTCGCTATTTTCAATATAAGATAATGCTGTAGAAGTAACTTCAAATGAATCATTTAAATATTTTTTTAATTCAGTAGGTTCATCAGTTACAATTAATGCTTTATAAGACTTTACAAAATCATCTTCTGTAGCATTTTTTATTCTATCGATAATTGTAACTTTCTTTTCAAATATCTCACTTGCATTAATTAAATTATAGGTACTTAATTTTCGATACATATTTTCATAAGAATAATAGACTTTTCCACTATTGAGTCCTATTATTTCATCCACTATCCCAACAATAATATAATTTTGATTAAACATCACAGTGTCAAAACATTTTTGACTATTTTTTTCCGAAATAATTTGAACCGCTTTATTAATTTCTATCTTCTTCCCTAACAATTCATCTAAATTCATTTTCAATTCAGAAGATAGAACATTATTTACTAAAATTTCATTATCATGGAGAATATTTCTACCACAAAGTAATTTAAAATTATTTTCTCCTATTATTGGTTCAAAATTAGCATCGATATATTCTGTTTCATCAGAATTTAAAACTTTAATAGTATTTCCTAAAATATAGTCAAAAGAAATATATAGTTCATATTTTTTCTCCAATTCACTTGGAAAAGTCTTTTTAACTAATGATAAATTGTCATCTAATTTTTCATTTTCAATTTTTGATACATGACAAACATTATAATTTGCAAATGATTTTGCTGCATCAAAAAATATATTTCTTGTATTGCTCATAACATCGAGAAATAAGCTCATCATTGAAAAAACTAAAGTTAAAAAGAACATTGAAATCAAGCTTCTCCCTAATTTACTTTTCAAAAAAATACATCCAATTTTTAAAGAATACTTTATTTTTATATTTTTTTCTTCAATTTCTTCTTTAAAAGATATAGATTTCTTTTCAAAATTTTCTTTTTCAAATTTTAATGTCAAATTTTTATTTTCTAATAAATAAACCTTATCTCCATATGCATAGGCAAAATTTTCTCTATGCGTAACCATAATGACAAGTATATTTAAAGAGAGTTCCTTAAAAAGGGAAATAAAATACTTGGCATTTTCTTCATCTAAAGAACCCGTAGGTTCATCTAATAACAAAACATCTGGATTTACTATTAATGCTCTAGCAATTTGAACTCTTGCTAGTTGTCCTCCAGATAATTCATCAATATTTCGATCTTTCAAATCATAAATTCCAATTTTCTTTAAAATGCACTCGGATTTTTCTGATATTGTTTTTTTATCAATCCCTTTTGCAATTAAAGGAATCTTAATATTATCAATAACACTTATATTTTTTATAAAAGTTGGAGATTGAAAAACTAAACTTACAATTACATTTTCCGGCATTATTTGGATTTTTCCCTTTTGCATTTTTATATCTTTATCTATTAAATATAAAAGAGTAGATTTTCCAGTTCCAGAACGACCTAAAATAATAACAAACTCTCCTGCTTTTGCACTAAAATTTAAATTTCTAAAGATAGTTTGTTTATTATAAGAATAGTTTAGATTTCTAATAAAAATAGTTGCCACACTTTATATAAACAATTCTACTTGTTTTTTTGAGTGTGACAACTATTTTAAATTCTTTTTTTTCCTGGATAGTTTAATAAATTTAATTTTGCTCTTTGTTCAGAAATTTCACTTTGTATATCTGAAATACTTCTTCGATTATTTGCTGATTTTAAACGTTTTTCTGCATTTTCCAATAGTTCAGTAACAACTTTATAATCAATTTGATTTTTATAAAATGTTGCATCAGCAATAATTGTAACAGAATCTGTTTTATTCTCTATATTCATTACACCATTTGTAATAACTAAATCATAAATATGCATCGAAGTTGTGTAATGAAAAACAGCAGGAACAAGAGGTGTAATTAAATCTTCATGCCCTGGTAAAATTTCTAACCAACCAGTACTGCTTTTGACATTAAGTTTATCTACTCCATCTCTATCAATTACAATTCCTAATGGAGTAACTACTTGCAAATGCATTAATTACCTTCCTTTAAACGTTTAGCTTTTTCAACTGCATCTTCAATAGTACCAACATATAAAAAGGCTTGCTCTGGAAGATCATCATAATGTCCCAATAAAATTTCTTTAAAAGAACGAACAGTATCTTGAACTGGAACAGAAATACCAGGTTGGTTGTTAAATACTTCAGCGACATGGAATGGCTGAGACAAGAAATTTCTAATTCTTCGTGCTCTAGCAACAATAATTTTATCTTCAGCTCCTAATTCGTCCATGCCTAATATGGCAATAATATCTTGCAATTCTTTAAATCTTTGAAGTATTTGTTGAACTCCGCGAGCAACCTCATAATGTTCTTTACCAACAACTGCTTCATCTAAAATATTTGAAGAAGATTCTAACGGATCAACAGCTGGATAAATTCCTAAAGCAGAAGTCTTTCTATCCAAAACGATTTTTGCATCCAAATGCGAAAAAGTTGTCGCTGGAGCTGGATCTGTTAAATCATCTGCTGGAACATAAATTGCTTGAACAGAAGTAATTGAACCATTTTTTGTTGAAGTAATTCTTTCTTGTAATTGTCCCATCTCTGTAGCCAATGTTGGTTGATATCCAACAGCAGATGGCATTCTTCCTAAAAGTGCACTGACTTCACTACCAGCTTGTGTAAAGCGGAAAATATTGTCGATAAATAATAAAACATCTTTTTTATCATGATCGCGGAAATATTCTGCCATCGTAAGACCGCTAAGAGCTACTCTCATACGAGCACCTGGAGGTTCATTCATTTGACCAAACACTAATGCTGTTTGACTCAAAACTCCCGATTGTTTCATTTCATTATAAAGATCATTACCCTCACGAGTTCTTTCACCAACACCAGCAAAAACTGAAGTTCCACCTTTATCAGCAGCAATATTATGCATCAACTCTTGAATTAAAACAGTTTTGCCAACACCGGCACCGCCAAACAAGCCAACTTTACCACCTTTAGCAAATGGGCAAAGCAAATCAATAACTTTAATTCCAGTTTCTAAAATCTCCGAACTTGTTTTTTGATCAATAAAAACTGGAGCTGGACGATGAATTGACCAATGCTCAACATTTTGATCAAAATCCTTATCATCAATAGGATCTCCTAAAACATTAAACATTCTTCCCAAAGTTGTTTGTCCAACAGGTACTTTAATTGGGCAACCAGTATCATAAGCTTTCATTCCACGATATAAGCCTTCTGTTGGACCCATACTAACTGTTCTTGTAACATCATCCCCTATATGTTGCATAACCTCAGAAATCAACTTTTTCCCGTCAGGCAAAGGAATTTCAATAGCATTCAAAAGATTAGGAAGATGTCCTTCATCGAAACGTACATCGATTACTGGACCTTGAACCATCACAATAGTTCCTTCATTTAGAAGAACTTTTCCACTGTCGTTATACTTCATAATTTCTCCTTTATTTATTAGCGTTTGCACCAGAAACAACTTCTGTAATATCTTGTGTAATTTGAGCTTGTCTAGCCTTGTTATATTGTAATTCTAATTCATCTATAATTTCTTCGGCGTTATCTGAAGCATTTTCCATAGCATTTCTTCTTGAAGAATATTCACTAACAGCTGATTCTAAGAAAATATTATTTACTAAAGAATTAACATATTGAGGTAATAATTCTTTATAAACTTTTTGCGGGCTAGGTTCAATAATCGCATAAATATCTGCTGGATTAGTTGATTTAACATCAGCAACTATTGGAAATAGTACCTTAGCTGTTGGTTGAAATTTAATAGAATTGACATAATGAGTGCCTATAATAAGAACAGAACCATATTTTTTTGTTTTGAATTGTTCCATTAAATATTTTCCTATTTTTCTTGAAACAGAATAATCAAAACCTTGATAAGCATTTATAAATTGATCGTCATAAGGAATATGTTCATAATCAAGATGAGAAGCAATTTTATGGCCAACAACTAAAACTTCATCACCTTCTTTATAGTTTTTATGAAATAGTTTATTAATATTTGTATTATAAGCTCCACATAAACCTAAGGAAGAAGAAATTACTAAAATTAATTTTTTATCACCTGTAGCAAACATATTAATGTTATCTGGATCATCATCTTCCATATTACAGGTTACCTTAGCTAAAACTTCTCTCATTTTGTCAAGGTAAAAACTACCTTTACCCATTTTGTCACGATACCCTTTTAATTTTGCTGTCGCAACAACTTTCATGGCAGAGGTTATCTTTAATGTAGAACGAACAGAATTAATTCTTCGCTTTGTTCCGGCTAAAGTTGAACTACCCATATTATTCTTTCTTGCTCAAATATAATTTTTGAAATTCGAGCATTGCTAATTTAAAATCTTCAATTAGTTTATTGTCAAATATCATCTTTTCTTTTAACCTTAAAACCAATTCTTCATAATTTGTATGAATATACGCTTTCATTTCTTCTAAATAGGTAGAAACTTCATTAATTTCAATAGCATTTAGATAGCCATACTTAACATTAAATAATTCAAGAATTTCATCTATTGTTGTCAAAGGATGATATTGAGATTGCTTTAATACTTCCATGCACCTTCTACCATGATTTAAAACTTTTTGAGTTTCCGCATCAAGATCCGATCCAAATTGAGCAAAAGCAGCCATATCTTGATAATTAGCTAAATCGATTTTTAATGATCCAGCCACTTGTTTCATAGCCTTGGTTTGAACTGCTGATCCAACACGAGAAACTGATAAACCTGAATCGATCGCCGGTCTTTGTCCAGCATTAAATAATTCGCTCATCAAAAAGATTTGACCATCAGTAATGGAAATAATATTTGTTGGAATATAAGCAGAAATATCACCTGCTTGTGTCTCAACTATTGGTAAAGCTGTAATAGAACCACCACCATGTTCCTTGTTCAATCTACAAGATCTTTCCAAAAGTCTTGAATGTAAATAGAAAACATCGCCAGGATAAGCTTCACGACCAGGAGATCTCTTCAATAATAAAGATAAAGCACGATAGCTAACAGCATGTTTAGATAAGTCATCATAAACAATTAAGACATCTTTTCCTTGTTCCATAAAATACTCAGCTATAGCACAACCTGCATAAGGAGCAATATATAACATAGGAGCTTGTTCAGAAGCAGAAGCAGATAAAACTATTGTATAGTCCATTGCACCTTCTCTTCTAAGTTTTTCAGTTAATCTGGCAACTGTAGAATTTTTTTGTCCAATAGCAACATAAATACAAATCATATTTTTATTTTTTTGATTTATTATTGTATCTATTGCCAAAGCAGTTTTTCCAGTTTGTCTATCACCAATAATTAATTCTCTTTGTCCTCTACCGATAGGAATCATAGCATCGATAGCTTTAATTCCTGTTTCTAAAGGAACATCAACGCTTTTTCTTGTCATGACACCTGGAGCTATTTTTTCAACAGGACGAAATTCTGTAGTTTTAATCTCTCCATTTCCGTCAATCGGTTGTCCTAAAGCATTTATAACACGTCCAAGAAGAGCCTCACCAACAGGAACTGAAAATACTTGTTTCGTTCTTTTAACAATATCGCCTTCTTTAATAAAATCAGCATTACCAAACAAAACAGCACCTACAGAATCCTCATTAAGATTCATAACTAGACCATATACATCATGGGGGAATATAAGTAATTCACCATTCATAGCATTTGAAAGACCATAAATAGTAGCAATACCATCGCCAAAAGTAACAACAGTTCCTACATCATTATCTTCTAATTTACTATCATAATCGTTGATTTGTGCTTTTATAAGAGCACTGATTTCTGATGGTTTGATTTCCATTTATTCGCCCTCCTCAACTTGTGTTTTTAAAGTATCATTCATAGCAATTAAAGAACTATCAAATAGGCGATCATCAATAAATATTTTTACACCGCCAATCAAATTCTTTTGCAATATAAATTTTGATTTAACTTCAGCTTTTAACTTTTTACTTATAGCCGAAGTCAATTTGTTTTTCATTTCATTTGATAATTCAAAAGCTGTATAACAAATTCCGCATTTAATGCCTTCAATATTATCAGCTTCTTTTACCGTTTCTTCTAAAATATCAACTAAATAAAAGCTTCTTTTGTTATCGAGAATGATTTTCAAATAATTACATAATTTATTAGAAATTATTTTTCTATCTTTTAATTCATTTAAAATATTAATTTTTTTAAATTTATCAAAAGAAGGTGAAATCAAAAATTTTTTGAAGACAATATCATTATTTAAATATTCTAAAAAATCTTCAATTTCTTTTTTTTCTTCAGATATATGTTCTCGTTCCATTGCTGTAAAATAAGCTGCAGCATAGCGTGAAGAAGCTTTCAATCTATTCATTATTTTTCTTCCTCATTTAATGAATCAATAAAATTATTTAAAACTTTTTCGTTATCATCTTCATTGATTTCACGTTGCAAAATCTTTTCAGATGCTTGAAAAGCAACATCAATGATTTCTCTTTTTATATCATCTTTTGCTCTTCTTCGAGATTCTTCAATGTCTTTATCAGCAGCAATTTTTAAATTGCGTACTTCTTCTTTAGTAGCATTGATAATTTTATTCTTTTCATTTTCTGCAGTTTTTTGTGCTTCAACAATAATATCTTGCGCTTTAATTTTAGCAACTTTAATTTCTTCTTGTGATTTAGAAAGATACTCATTTGCTGACAATCTTTTTTCTTCAGCTTCCTTAATATTTGCTTCGATATGATCTTGTCTTGTTGTGATTATTTTTCTAACAGGTTTAAACAAAAGTATAAAAAACGCTGCAACCAAAACTAACATTGCAATAAATTGCACTAAAAATGGTTGCCAACCACTTGGAAAAAGCTTATCTATAATGTCCTGAGCACCAGGAAATAAAGATTGTAAAACTAACATAAGACAATATTACATTACACCGAAAACAATAAGTAAAATAGCAATTAAAAGACCATATAAAGCAGATGTTTCTGTTAATGCACAACCAAGAAGCATAGTAGAACGAATTTTCTTATAAGCATCTGGATTACGACCAACAGAACTAACCGCACTAGCTGCACACATACCTTCTGAAATACCAGGTCCGACAGCAGCAAGAACTGCAATACCAGCACCAATAGCAGCAAGTCCTCTTACCAAACTATTTGCATCCATATATAAACCTCCTTAGATACCATAATTAATCTTTTGCAACAACTGCAACTTTTTGTTCCAAATCTTCAGCATCTGGAACCTCATTACTAATAAACAACATTGATAATAATACAAAAACTGTTGTTTGAATAAAACCAGAGAATAAATCAAAATACATATGAAGAATCGGAGTAATAAAAGGAGCTATAAAGAAAGACAATCCTCCGAAAATCATAGCGCTTAAGTTCTCTAATAAAGAATAAACCAAATATAACATAATCCAACCAGCTAAAGCGTTGGCGAATAAACGCAAAGATAAAGATAAAAGTGGAGCAAAAAGAGAGAAAATACCTACAATAGGAATTGGGAAAACAAATTGCTTAAAATATTTCCATTTATTGTAATATAGCGATGTGATATTAATCATTAAAAATGTCACTAATGCTAACATAAATGGAATCCAATAGAAAGTTAAAGGAGAAGGAAGACCAGAAACGCCTATCAAAAATGATCCAAAAATATATGCCGCTAAAAAGCCAAAATATGGACTCAAAAATTTAAATTGTTTTCCCATATTTTCTTCAACTAATGAATCTATATATCCAACATAAGTTTCTGCAATAAAAACAATTCCCTTAGGTCTTTTTAAAGGATCGGTAAAGTGGGCTTTAATTTTAACAACAATGCAAAAAATTAATAATATGCACATAAGAATTATGCTGCTATAAATTTCGCCTGGTAATCCTTCAGTTGCATGGACCCCTAAACTAAACAATATACTACTCATTTCCCACATCCTTGATAAATGGCAAGTATAACCCAATTCTATAAACTATATAAGAAATACCTATCGCTATAGGGTTTATAACTCTTATTGAATAGTACCATAAAATTAAAGATAAGGCAATTGGAATTAAAAGAATAATATATCGCACAAAAAAATCAATTCTAAAAATGCCTTTAGATTTTGTTGCCAAAACCCCATCTACTGATTTTATAAATAAAAAATAATTTAAATTTGCAAAAGGAATAGCAGTCAAAACTCCTAATGGCCAATCAATATTCCCATTAAAGAATAAAAAGAATAATGAGAAAAACAAAACAAGCAAAAACAAATTTCCGAGTAAAATCACTCGATATTCACTTTTGATGCTATAGAACCAGTTACCAAAACTTTTTGCCATAATTTTATTATACTCAAAAAGTATTTTTCAAAAAGACAAAAAACTGACAAAAATCAATTTATGACAATTAAAAATCTAAAGGCAATCGCAAATTCATTGAAGAAAAGCCTAATTCTTTTAATTTTTTCTTAATTCCAATTGGATTAGGGAGATTTGAATATTCAAAATTCAATTTTGAATCCAAGTTTAAAAAATAGTTTTCTTCAAAAATTGAACAAACAGAAATATGGCCAATCGCTCCATGTTTTAAATATTCTTTAATCTTTTCATCATTTCCACAATAGACATTAGTAAATTTGGATAATTTTTCTATCTTAAAAAAATCATTATTGCAATCTTTAATTCCATAAAAATTTTTACAATTATTGCATATCTTTTTATAGCCATCAATAGAAATTGTACTATTAGTTCTTTTCTTTATATCATAAATAATAAATTGATATTGTTTAAATCTATTAAATATTTGAACAAAATGTTTTATAATTCCGCTTTCTTTTGGAAGATAATAGCATGGAATACGCAAAAGAATCTTAAAATCTTTAGGTATTTTTAATGATGATATTTTATCGATAACTTTTTGCGTACAATCTTCACAGATGCATAGTATTTTTTGAAATTTATATAGTGCTAAAAAATCTATCAAACTCTGAACTTCTTTTTCGGTCAAACTATCGCCTTCACCAGTACTTCCAGCAATTAAATAACCATCATGATAATGTTCAGTTTTTTTTATTAATTTTTTTAATATATCAAAATCAATTTGATTATTATCATCAAAAGGCGTCACCAATGCATTTATTAATTCATATTTCATAATATAAAATATGTTTATAAAAATTAATAAGAACAAACTAAAAACTATTTTTCTTAAAATTCAAAAAAACTATTGCAAAATAATATCTTAACTGATAGAATTAAACATGCGCGGATGCTTAGCTCAGTTGGGAGAGCGTTTCTTTCACACGGAAGAGGTCACAAGTTCGATCCTTGTAGTGTCCACCATAAATGAAAGCAATTGCCGACGTAGCTCATCAGGTAGAGCAACTGACTTGTAATCAGTAGGTGGAGGGTCCGAGTCCTTTCGTCGGCACCATTAAGAAAATATAGCTGGTACTGCAAAGTATCAGTTTTTTTATTATCACGCTTTTCTGAATGCCATATTTTCAAAAATGACAAATAAATTCCTATTTAAATTCTAAAATATGTAGAATTAAAAAATAATAGGTTGTATAATTTGTACATAGTTAATGATTACGAAAAAATTAGCTATATGAATGCAATTGGATACTATTTTTTGTATATATGCAACTTCTTATAACTAATCTACATTTTTTTATTTAAATCATAATAAATAAATGTAGATTAGATAATTAAATTATATTATTTATTCTAAGAAAATCTTTTATATGTATATGTTGCTTTATGTAAAGGAGAAAAAATGAATAACAAAATCGCTTTTATAGTAGACTCTACAACTATTGTCCCTGAAGAATTTGTTCAAGCCTTCCGATATGAACAAGTTTCACTCCATGTAATGATTGAAGGAAAAGAAGAAAGAGAATTAGACCTAAAAGATGAAGACATTATTTCACGCTTGGAAAGCACAAAAAATTTAAAATCTTCTTCCCCTTCTACCGGTGAATTTCTCTTAGCTCTAGAAAAATTATTTTCTGAAGGATATGAAGACATTATCATTATGACCATGTCAAAAGAAAATTCTACAACCTATAATGTCGCAAATATGGCTATTGATTCTTTAGATGATGATCAAAAAAATCATGTATATAATGTTGATACCAATATTAATAACTACGGAATAACCAATATTTTAATAGCCCTTTCCTATTGGAGAGATAAAGATATCTCCGGAAAAGATTTAGCAGCTAAAGCTAATATTTATTGCCACGATTCCCACCTCGCTTTTACTCTTTTAGATTTAGTACATCTTTTTAGAGGTGGTAGACTTTCAAAAATTTCTTGTGCAATTGGTCTTTTATTTAAAATAAAACCAGTAATTGAAATGATTGATGGAAAATTAGAATTAACTAAAAAAGAAAGAGTTACACCAAAAATCATTTCCTACTTTATGAATTTTATAGAAGAATATTCCAAAAAATATAAAAAAGTCTATTTAAGATTTGCCTATCTTGGCCCAAATAAAGAAAACATCGATAAAATGGAAAAGATGGTAAAAGAAAAATATCAAAACATATCGATTTCAACGATTGATAGAGTTGGCCCAGTCTTCCTTGTTCATCTAGGAAACGATGGCTTTGGAATTAGTATTACAGGTGTAGATGATCAATAAAAAAACTATATTTCAAAATCACCTTTTTTAATAATTCCTAGTTTTCTAAATAATAAATCAAATAAGAAAACTAAAATTATTGGAGCTATAAAATGAAGAACTAAAATTCCAATATAAGCCATAGGATTATTATATCCCATACTCTCTAAAGTTCCTAATTGTCCAACAAGTCCACACGTTCCCATTCCAGCACCTGCAGGTGTAGATGTCATTTTAAATACTGCTGTTGAAATAGGGCCTAAAATAGCACTTGTTAATATAGTTGGAAGCCAAATAACTGGCTTTTTTAATATATTTTTAAATTGAAGCATTGAAGTCCCAATTCCAATAGATATAACTTTTCCAATATTGTTATCTCTGATAGATTGCACAGCAAATCCAATCATTTGCACCGAGCATCCGACAACCGCTGCACCACCAGGAATTCCTCCAAGTGATAAAGCTATTGCTATAGCTGCTGAAGAAATAGGAGCAGTTAAAGCCATTCCCATAATTACAGCAATAACAATTCCCATTGGAATTGGAGCATATTCTGTTGCAGTATTAATAAGCCATTGAATTCCATAAATTATCTGATTCAATGGAAATTCTAATGCACACCCAACAGCATATCCAATTATAATCATAAAAAATGGTATTAAAAGAATATCGACTGGTGTTTTTTTCTTAAAAATCAAACGATATATTTCTATAGCAGCAATTACAGCAAAATAAATTAATAAAGGATTATTATTCGCCTTGCCACCAGTAAAACTAATAGAAGCACTTAACGCCCCAACAGCAGTCGCAGCAATTACTGGGAGTGGTTCTAATTTCAATGCTAATGCAATACCACATCCAATTCCAGGAGCCATCAACCCCTGTAAAATGCTTCCGATATTAATAATAAAATCAACATTAGATAATTGGCCTATCTGCTTTATTATCGTGCCCACAATAAGCGTGGCAAAAAGACCATAAGCCATCCCATTAGTCGTTTTTATCACATAATTTAATATTTTCTTTCCTAACTCTTTCCAATTTATTTTCTTTTTTGAAGAAAGATTTTGGTCATTATTCTGTTCTATTTGTTGTTTTTCTTCCATATGTCCCTCATTTTCAAAAAAAATTATAAACTTTATCTATTAATAAGTATATATTTATTATCTATTATTCAAAAAAAGTGTTGAGTAATAGAATAATATTTCTATCTTTCAACACAATTTATAAATTATTTTGTATGAACAATATATGAGGTTACACCAAGAATTGTCTCACCATCAATTTGAAGTGAACGAGGTGAATTAAATTCAACTTTGATTGTGTTTCCAGAAAATATTGAAACATTTTTCTTATATTTAACATGTTCACCTTTAAATATTTTAGAAAATATAATCAACGTTTTTAATCGACTATACCCATGCATAACCATACAAGAAACTTTTTTATCACTAGAATTACGATCTTGAAGCGGAGTAACTTTCATACCTCCACCATAATATTTTCCCTTCATAGTAGGAGCGAGCCAAGCTTTTTTTATAGTAACAGGTTTATTGTCATCAACTGTAACAGTTGCTGTTGTGCTCTTATAAAACATTAACATTCCTTTAATGGCAATAGAAGCATAATTAACATTTTTAGTTGATGCTCTTTGAATTTCATCACCTTTTTCACAGCAATAACCATCTATTCCAAATCCAACACCATTAATAAAGCGATAATCTTTTCCTTTAACAGTTACTATTGGTAAATCCTTGATAAATTCATTAATTCTTACTGCTCTAGAATCTTCAAAATTTGCTACATCAGTATAAAAATCATTTCCAGATCCAGAAGGACAATAATCTATTTCACATTTAATATCAAGATTACCTATTTCATTGACGAAATGATTAAGTGTTCCATCGCCACCTGTTAAAATTACTTTATCCTCTATACTTTTTTCTTCTAAATATTTTTTCAAATCAACAATTTTTGTCAAATCTTCGAAAACGGAATCACTAGAAATTTTACCTTCTAATGCTTTTCTAGAGTTTTCTTCACCTTTATGATTATTAGCTAATGAATTAAAAAGAACGTATGTCATTTAAACCTCCTTTTCGTTTTTTAAATCTTCATCTATAATATTTCTTACTTTTTCAGATAATTCTATAGTATTCATTGTTCGAATATCATCATATAAAACATCGATGATATCCATCTCTACAATTGTTCTTTTAAAAGGAAAATTTTTATGAATTTTTTCAGTATTCTTCATGCTGACAATAACTATTGGTTTTTGTGCCACTGTAGCAATTTTAAAGCTTCCTGGTTTAAATTCTCCTAATTTACCATCTAACGATCTTGTTCCTTCAGGAAATATACCTATATTAGTAATATTATTTTCTAATAAATCAATAGCTTTATAAATAGTTTTAATACCTTCTCTTAAAGATTCTCTATTCAATTTTAGATATAAATTTCTATTCATATATCTATTTCCAAAAGGGATTTTAAAATTCGAAGGCTTAGAAATATAAGCGATATTATAATCTTTTAGTACATAACTTTGGATCATATTGTCAAATTTTGAACGATGATTGCTAACCAAAAGGAAATGAGTATCTTCAGGCATTTTCTCTAATCCTTTAACCTTTATAGTAATTCTACCGCAACCTATTAAACAGCTATATCCCAAATTGAACATAAAATGATAAAACTTACTTATAGATTTATATTGTTTTGTTTTAGAACATGTAAATGACATTCCAAAAACAAACAAATATAAAAGTATCCATAATCCAGCAAAAGTAATAACAGGAGTTAAAATTATCCACCACCATGAACTCCAATTATATAAGCTTTCTACTATTAGTATAATAATTGAAGAAATAATTGAAAGCGAATCAATTATTATCGAAGCAATGGAATGAATAATTTTAATTTGACTATTATTTTGTGTTTTCATAAATAAATTATACTTCTTATTTTTTGGTTAAACAATAAAAAAGAATTTTGTTCTTTTTTGTCACATTTTTTGAAAAAACATATTTTCAGCAAAGACAAAATTTTTTGTCAAAATTTAATTTTTGTATACATAGCAAGCTATCTAAGAATTACATTCTATGTTAATATATTAAAGATATATAGAAACGGAGGAACTGATGAAAAAATTTTTTTCTAATTTTTTAAAGGAACTTAAAGAACTAAGTTGGGTTAATTTTTTAGCATTATTTATAGCTGGTATCATTAATTCTGTTGGAGTAACTATGTTTTTGCAGCCAGTTTCTCTTTACGATAGTGGCATATCTGGTACTTCAATGTTTCTCGATCAAATAACTCCAGAATTTTTAACATTGTCTTTGTTTTTAGTTTTATTAAACGTTCCAATTTTTATATTTGGATTTAAAAAACAAGGAGCTTGTTTTACTGTATATTCTCTTTTTACTGTTATAATTTATTCTCTAAGTGCTTGGTTGATAACTGACGTTCTTCCAATTGACGTATCTACTTCTTCTCCAGTTGCTGGAAATGATTTACTTTTATGCGCTATGTTTGGCGGTATTCTTTCTGGTATTGGATCAGGTTTAGCTGTACGCTTTGGAGGCGCTATGGATGGTATAGAAGTTTTAGCTGTAATTTTTAGCAAAAAACTAGGAATAACTGTCGGAACTTTTGTTATGAGTTATAACCTTATTCTTTATATCATATGTGGAATTGTCGTCCAAAGTTGGACGTTGCCATTATATTCAATAATCACTTATCTTTGCGGATTAAAAACAGTAGACTTTATCGTCTATGGTATCGATAAAAATAAGGCCGCTATGATTGTTACAACAAAAGATCAAGAAGTTGCCGCTGAATTATCCAAAACATTTAGAGGTCTAACAATTATCCCAGCCAAAGGCTATTACTCAAATACTGATAGAAAAATAATTTACATCGTTGTCAACAGATTTCAAGTTATTAAAATGAAAAACATCGTTCATACAATAGATGATAAAGCATTTATCACTATTTCCGATGTTACTGATATTTTTAAAGCTAATATTGAAAAGTAGAAAAATATAAGATTGAATTTATTATTTTATTAAAGAGGAGTACTATGTCTTATATAGAAATTAATAACGTTTGCAAAGAATATAAAAGTGGCGATAATACCATTAAAGCTCTAGATAACATTTCTTTTTCTATCGATAAAGGAGAATTTGTTATCATTTTAGGCTCTTCTGGTGCTGGAAAAACTACATTGCTAAATATTTTAGGAGGTATGGATAATTTAACTTCAGGAAACTATATAATTGATGACAAGGATATTGGAAAAGCTTCTTATAAAGAACTAGAATCGTTCAGAAGAAATGATATAGGATTTGTTTTTCAATTTTATAATTTAATGAACAATCTTTCAGCTTATGAAAATGTTAATATCGCTGCTAGTATTGTAAATAATCCTTTATCAACATCAAAATTATTGGAAAATGTCGGTTTAACGAAAAGAATGAAAAATTTTCCTTCTCAATTATCAGGTGGAGAACAACAAAGAGTATCTATTGCAAGAGCAATAGTAAAAAATCCAAAATTATTATTATGTGATGAACCTACTGGCGCCCTCGATAGTAAAACCGGAAAAGAAATTATTAAACTTTTACTTTCACTATGTGAAGAATATCAAACTACCATCGTCGTAGTAACTCACAATTCTAATCTTGCTGAATTAGGAACTCGTCTAATTAGAATTGGCGATGGTAAAATTATCGAAAATAAAAAAATAGAAAATCGTAAGAAAGTTGATGATATAGTATGGTAAAAAAGAATTTATCAACATCCGCTATACTTTTTAAAGATTTGTTGAGAACTTTAAAAAAAGATTGGAAGCAATTCATCTCTATAATTTTAATTTCACTTCTTTCTACTTGTTTATTTGCCGGTTTAATTTCTAATGCTAATAAGCTTGAAAAAAGAGCAAATAATTTATATTCTTCATGCAATTATGCTGATATATATGTAACTACTAATAGCTATGATAAAAAAGATATTATAAATTTGCCTTCACAAATTGAAGAAATTGAAACTATAGAAAAAAGAACTTATATGCCTGTAGATTTTAAGAAAAATGGCATAAATATAATTGTTTCAGACTCAGAAAATACATTATCTCATCCAATCCTTATTTCCGGTGAATATGGCTATCTTGCTATGGGAAAATTTTTACAAAGTGAAAATTTAAAAATAGGCGATTCTTTTTCTATAACTTGTAACAATTTCTTAAAAAATTCACTTTTAGAATATAGTAGGATATTAGATAATTTAAAGACAAATGACACTAATATTTTGTTGGAATCAAAAATTAATTTCAGTATAAAAATAACCGGAGAAATGTATCATCCAGAAGGGGTACAAAATTCTTCTTTTTCTTCATCATTAGGATATATGTCTCCTGAGTATTTAAAAGAACTAATTTTAAATTTGATAAAAAATAATTATAATTATGATTCTCTTGATGGTTTAATTAGTCTATTCATGGGTTCTTCTTTAGAAGATCTCATTTCTTCCAAGTTAGACTCATTTTCTAATCAATATTTAATAAAAGCAAAAAATTCCCTCAGTAACGACAATACTTTAGAACAAATTAGACAATATTACGAAAACAAAAAAGAAAACAATTTAATGTTAGCCACCGAAAAAGAATATCTTGAATCCTACCAAATGTTGAATCAAGATGTTACTCAAGCAGGAAAATTACCATATGTTTTCCCAATAATTTTCTTTTTAGTATCCGCCTTAATCATTTTAACAACAATTACACAAATAATAATTAAACAAAGATCACAAATTGGATGTTTAAAAGCAATTGGGGTCCCTCGAAAAAATATCTACATTCACTATATGGGAATAGGAACTTTTTTAACTCTTTTTGGATCACTTCTTGGAATGATATTGGGGCCAATTATTATTCCACCTGTTCTTGAAGTTAAATACAATTTACTCTGGGATTTACCAAAAACCACCACTCCTTTTTTCTCTTGGCAAGCCTTATTAATGCTTATATCAATGTTATTAATTACTATAATTTGTGGATTTTTTGTCTCACGAAATGTCATTAAAGAGAAACCCGTAAAAACATTAAGACCAAAAATAAGCGTTGCTCAAAAACATGTACCAAATCCCAATAGTTTTTATTATAAGCATACCTCTTTGTCTTTAAAAATGGCTTTGAGAAATATTTCTAAAAGCAAGGCTAAAACAATTATGGTAATATTAGGAACCTTAGGTTGTTCATCTTTAGCTGTTTGTGGGTTTGGAATTATGGATACTTTAAATTATGGAATATTCTATGATTACAATGCCAATATCAATATGAAAATCTCCGCTGAAGGATTAGAAAATAATAAAAACATAAAAGAAGATATTTATACTATTGAAGGCGTAGAAAAAGTTGAAATTGTTTCAAGTTATAGCGCTACTTTAATTTCAGAAACATCCTATATAATTTCTCCTGTTTATCTTCTTGAAAATAACTCTTCATATTTTCCAGCTATCAACGAACATCCAGGTTTAAATATTGATAAAACTACTGCCGATAAATTAAATCTTAAAGTTGGAGATGAGATAGACATTTCTATTAATTCAAATTCTTATACCAAAAAAATCAATAGAATTTTCGAATCATCAATACTTCACGGAATCTATGATTTATCCGCTAATTATTCAGAAAATATAAGTTCAGTTCCCGTATATTACATTTATGGAAAAAAAGATATCTCCAATGATAATCTCAAAGAGAATCTTTTACAAAGCAATTTATTTAGCTCAATAAATACTTATGATGATATGATGACTAGAGCACATGAAATCATGTCTTCAATTGAACTGATGACCGATGTTATAAAAATCTTTGCAATTTTATTATGTATTGTTGTTATCTATAATCTCTCTTCTTTAAATATCTCTGAAAGAACTAGAGATATTGCTACAATGAAGGTTTTAGGATTTAAATTTAAAAGCATTGCTTCAACATTAACAATAGAATTGATGGTTGATGCTGTTATTGGAGGTCTTCTCGGTTTACTATTTGGTTTTCCAATGACATATATGGTTTTAAGTGTTAATATCACTTCACTTTTAACCTTTATGTATCACATTTATTGGTATTCATATATGTATGGATTTTTAGTTACCGGTGGAACTGCTTTAGTTGTATCCTTGTTTTTAAACAAAAAAATTAAAAAGGTTAAAATGGTTGAATCATTAAAATCAATCGAATAATATTTTGGTTATCTCATCTAGTAATAAAGCAATTTTATCTTTATTTTTAGAAGATTCATTATAATCTTCATTTCCAATATTTAAAATATAATCCCGTATTTCCTCAATTAACTTTTTAAACGATACAACTAATTTATCTTTATATTTATCCAAAAAACGATCAGAAAACTTTTCTGGCCATTTGTTCATTTCTTGTAAAGTTAATTTAATCTTATCAAAATCTTTTTCTATTATGCTCTTTATAAATGAATTAAACAATTCAACTATATTTTTTACTTCTAAAGAAGCCGTTATCTTTAAAGGATTTTTATTTTTAAATTTATCAAAAAGTTTTTGAAGATTTTTATATTTTAAAAGTAGAACATCATTCATGTAGTCGCCAAATTTTTCAGATATAAAATAAGCCAAAATACTTTTATCAAACTCATCTTTAAATTTATTTATTTCATCATAAAAAAATTTTTTATCATAGCTATTAGGCATATTAATCACTCTTTTTTCCTTTGTAGGAATAAGAACCGGGCAATCTTTTAAATCCATTTTAAACCTATAGCTTTTATTAAACTGCACCAATTCTTCAAAAGTCAAATTATACTTTTGTGCAATATCATAAAGTGTTTCTTTTTCTTTTCCAATATATAGATTCATATTTACCTCTTTAAATTATATGAGGAATATGCAAAAACACGAATAAAAACTTTAAAAAAAAGAAAAAAATGTTATAATCAATGCAATGAATACAGAAGAAAACAATCAAGAACAAAAATATTTAGATATTTATCCTATTTCCAAAGGAAAAAGAATCCTTACTTTTTTAGCTGATTTTTTTATCACACTTATAACATCAATTTTTTTATTTAATATTATAATTTATCCAATTGGCAAAACTATTGCTAAAACAGATGAAAAGACCAATGAAATTTATACACTAGAAAAAGAAAAATACGATTTACTATACGATAGCAAAATTCTTTTTTATGATTCTGATTATAAATATAGTTATATCAACAATTTAGAAACCAGCATGAAAAAATTCATATATTACTATACCGGTGACAATACTGATTTAGAAAATGAATTTATTCGTCATTTTTATATAGATTTGAGGAACAAAGATTTAAACTTTTTATTAAATTTTTATAAAAATAACAATAAATCTGGCATAGAATTTTTTGATTATGACAACTTAGATTCAAATGGTCTTCCTACACTTATCGATCAATATAAAGAAGATTTTTCTGATTATTTAAAATATCCTGAAGACAATAAAGGAACTTCATCCGAGGCCAATTATAATAAATTTTATCAAAATTTCTTTACTAATATTTATGGTAATCTTTTAAAAGATATTATAGAAAATGATTTTGAATTTCCTGGGCATGAATTATCTTATAATGAAATAGAAAAAAATATCGCCACTCTTGAAAGAAGCAATACCTCTTTAATTACTATTTGCAGCTTTATCTCCTATTTCATCACAATAATATGTTTTTATGTTTTAATTCCATTTTTAACAAGCAGAGGAAAAACACCCGCTACCTACTTTATGAGAATAGAAAGAACCAAAAAATATAATTTAAATTTATGTGGTATTTTCGAAAAAATATCCTCTCTTATATTCTATATAATTTCTTTTATGCCATCTTTATTATTTATTTCTTTTCCAACAATTGCTTTTGCTGATTTATTTTCAAATACAGTACTTTTAGTATTATCAGGAATTACAGCAATATATCTAATTATTTCATTCATTGTACTTTTATTTAATAAATACAACCAAACACTATCCGATCTATCTAGTCAAACAATATTAATTGCAACTGAAGATTTAGATTCTATTTATCGCTTGAAAGGAACTAATAATGGATAATACATACAATGTTCATAATGAAGAAGAAAACAATTCATTAAATATTAATATCAATTACGTTCGCCCAATTTTCCATCGCCGTGTATTAGCAAATATGATAGATTTTTTTATTTTTGCCTTCTTATGGCTTATCTCTTTTACAATAGCTGGAAACATAGCTAAATCAACAAATTCTTATAAAGAAAAACAAAATTATATCAATACCATACATTTAAATAGTGATTTATATAAAATTGATAATACTGGAAAAATATATTCTGTTATCTCATATTACAATCATTACCAATTAAACACTACCACACAAGAAAAGAATAAATTACGTGAACATATTGATAATTTTATTGTTTTCATTTCCAATGAATATGGTGAAGAAAGCAAAGAAGAAATTCAAAAAATGTATGATGATTTTCGTCTTAATGATAATATGAAAGAAGATGGTATTCCTTATTTCATTGTTTCTGATAATAAAATTATAGAAAATAATAATAGTGAAAATAATAATATAACACCAACAGATTATGTAAATATCTATACAAACTTTATAGATAATACTTGCAACGGATACCTTCTATCAATCGACAAAACATTATACGAATACACTTCTTTTTTATCAAAAACCATTATTTTTTGGGAATTAATACCAACATTTTTCTTTTCAGGTATTCTAACGTGGCTAGTCCCACCATTAGTTTTTAAACGTGGTCGTAAAACAATTGGAAAACTCATATATAAAATAAGTGCTGTAAATTCAAAATATTTAAATCTATCCATCGGAAAAACTATCGCAAGATTTTCCATTTTCTTTTTTGGAATAATCACACTATCTTTTGTAACTTTAGGTGTCCCGATGATTATATCATTTTCAATGATGGCTTTTTCTAAACAAAAACAAAGTTTTCCAGATTACATGTTAGGAATCTATGAAGTCAATACTTCCGAAGACAAAGTATATTTTTCAAAAGAAGAAATTATTTCAGAATATTTAAATAAAGACAACTCAGCAGAAGAGTTCAAAATGATAGATCGCCTTTAAAAACAACTTTTAAAAAATACAAAAATGTTACTTTAAAATTAGTTATTAATAATTATGTTATTTACTTCACATTCAAAAATTCTCATGTTATAATTATTAAGAACCTTAGGAGGTTGGATTTATGTCAAGAGAAGAAAAAGATGCCCGTTATGTTAAAATTGCCCAAGATATCTGTGGAAAAATTTTAACTGGTGAATATCCTGAAGGAACACTTTTAAAAGGACGTTCTGTTTTAGGTGGATATTATGGTGTTTCTCCTGAAACAATGAGAAAAGCATTTGCAATTCTTTCAAGAGAAAAAATTGTTGAAATTAAAAGAGGTGTAGGTGTTTTCGTTGACTCAGCTCTACGTGCCCAACAATTCGCCGAAAAATGGAAATCAAAAACTCGTGTCAGCTCTAAATACGATACAATTAATGAAATCTTTGAAGAAAAGGCTGAACTAGATAAAAAATTAAATGAAGCTATAAAAGATTTACGTGATGCTTTCATGTTCCAAACAAATGAATCTGTCTCTTTCTCTGAAGTTGAAATTCCTGTCGGTTCCTGGATTGATGGCAAAACTATTGGTGAAGTATATTTTTGGAACTATACTGAAGCTACCATTGTTGCCGTTGTTACACCAATGTTAACTCAAACTTCTCCTGGCCCTGATTTTCCACTTCATGTCGGTGATAAACTCTTGTTTGTTGGAAAAGACTCTTTAAGTTTTGATCGTGTCTTATCATTCTTAACTTATGGTATCATCTCTGATGAAGAAGCAGAAGCTGAAACACAAGAATAAAATTATATAAATAAAAACTGCCAAAAAGCAGTTTTTTTATTTACATTTTTTTCATAAAAAAACCTTAACTTTCGTTAAGGATTTTAAGGTGAATTAATCAGCAAAAGTTAAGTGTCCAGTAAGGATTACCCAAATAAAATCAATCCAACCAAAGACAATACCACCGATTGTAACAGCAATAGCTAAAATAAGATTGACAATATCTTTCTTATTTAATGCTGCGCTCCAACGAACTACAACTTCGGTGACCCAGTTAACACCAGGAATGATTAAAAGAATGAGCTTAAGAATAAGACTAAGTTTATTAAATTCTTTATAAAGCATCATTTATTCCTCCTTACATTACAATATACCATATTAGCATTATTTTTAGAATATTTAATTCGATTTTATTTTATATAATTTAATAATCCATAACTAATTTTCTGAAAGGCACTATTTTTTCTTTCTTTTTTTCATATATATATTTTTGAATTATTTTTCTTCCAAAACAGTTATTTAATATTTCATCTTCTTCTAAATACTTTAAAGACTCTAAAAGACCTTTAGGTAAAATATCATTTTCGTCTCCTTTTCTTAAAGGATGCTCTAAGCCATCAATACCGGCGGAAATAATTCCAGCTAATAAAAGATATAATTGTGCTGTACTATCAACAAAACGCAGCTCAATTCTTGTTCGCGACTGTTTGGCACTAGGAATACGTATCGCAGCTTCTCTATCATTAAAAGAATAAAAAATACCACTAGGAGACTCTAAACCACTATGCAATCTCAAATATGAATTATCTATTGTCGCACTCAACGCAGTTAATGCTTTGATATGTCTTAAGATTCCATTTGTAAAATTTATACCAAAATCAGAAAAATGATGTTCATTAGTTTCATCATAAAACATATTGTTTTTTTTGAAATTCCAAATCGAACAATTTATATGCATTCCAGATCCGGGAAGTCCCTTAAATGGTTTAGGCAAAAAAGTAGCAATACATTTATTTTTTAGTGCTGTTTCTTTTATTGTCTCTTTATAAATATAAAATGTATCAGCTATACTCATAGGATCAGAAAAAAGATAATTAATTTCGTTTTGACCAGGTCCAACTTCATGGTGGAAAGATGAAACATTAAAATTTCTTTTTAAAAGGTTTTCGACACATATTTTTCTTAAATATGTTGATTTTTGATCCTGACGTATGGAAAAATAAGTTCCATCATCAATAGGATCAAGAGTCTCTTCATCGACAATATAAAATTCTGGCTCTATTCCGACATTCAAAAAATATCCTTTAGAATTTAATATTTTAATTTGTTTATTTAATATTTCACGTGGATCAAAAACTGTTGTTTCTTCATTTTCTTCTTGCAAAAAACCAAATATTTCCAATGTATTATCAGAAATGAAATAATGAGAATTTTCATCGAGACAAATTACTCTATCAGAATTATCAGCTGTTCCAATTCCACATAAAGATGATCCGTCACATTTAACAAGATTATTATAAATATCTTTTAAAGCTGATGCAGGAAATTCTATAGATCTTTTTTCTCCTAATATATCAACAATAGAAATTCGCAAAAAACTAATATTGTTTTCCCGAATTAACGAATTTAATATTTCCATAATTTCCCCTACTATAAAAATTATGGGAATACTCATATAATTAGAACAAAAAAGGGGTGAACATCACCCCACAAAAAATTAATTGATAAAAATACTTAACCTATAATTAATTGAACTTGCTTCGTCATTTTTTGTAATGGAATATATAAAGCTCCACCAATAACTAATACAGCGGCTAAACTAATTGCATTATATGGAAGGTTATAATATACAAAAGAATAATAGAATGGTTGCATATTATCAGGAGCATATTCTCCAAAAAGAAAAGCACCAGAAATAGAAGATGATAGATATTTAATTACAAATCCAAGAATTGCAGCAACGAAGAATGACCAAGGTTTATTCTTATAATATAACTTTGAAAATAAACCACCCATTAATCCTATACCAGCAAAAGGAATAATATAATCAAGAAATACAGATGCCCAATGATAAACAACACCATCCATCATAAGATTGATTAAACTATAACAAGCACCTACAACAAAACCATAAACAGGTCCTAAATAAAGTCCAGAAATAACTATTCCTAGCCCTTCAAGTGAGATAGAACCACCCTGTGGCATTTTTGGTAACCCATAAGTTAAAAAAGATAGTACAAAACTTAATGCCACAAATAAAGCAGACATTGATAATTTTCTAATTTGTCGTCTAACTTTGTAACCATCAACACTTTTTGAATTAGGATGCTTAACAATCTTTTTTTCTTCTAATTCACTTTGCAAATTCTCTGTATCCATTAAAAAACCTCCTTGAAAGCAAAGAGGCAAACAAAACAAAATTATGTTATCTCTTCGCTAGCATTATCTAGATCAGATACGGTCGATTCAACATCAGAATCCTCTCAGCCTTATGTTTAAAGCTCCCATAAAAAGTATAATTTTTTACTCAATATTTTTCAAGATAATTTTATAATCCGTGCTTATCTTCGTAATCAGAAATAATATTAACTCTTATTTCATGTCTTCCTCCTTCAAATTTTGAAGACAAGAAAATATCAACCATTTCCATTATTTGTTCAACACTAAAAAAATGTGCGCCAAAAGCAATCATATTGCAATTATTATGTTCGACCACCAAATGAGCAACATCGTTATTATAGCCTATTCCACAACGAATTCCTTTAACTTTATTTGCGGATATAGCTACACCTTCACCAGAATTACAAATTAGAATACCTTTATCAGCTTCTTTATTTTTTACTTTTTCAGCAGTATTTAATGCATAAGTAGGATAATTACAACTTTCTTTAGAAAAAGTACCACAATCAATTACTTCATATCCCTTTTCTTCCAAGTGTTTTTTTACTATTTCTTTATCTTCAAACCCACCATGATCACTTCCTATTGCAATTTTCATGAATTATATACCTCCTTAATTTTATCGAAACTTAATTCCCCCTGTCTAACAAGAGTAATTTTTCCTTCTTCAGATAAGTCTACAATAGTCGATGGCTTTGAACCAACTTCAATATGACCTAAAACAGTTGCTTCTATTTCACCATCAAAAATATCAATTATTTCTTCTGTTGTATGAGCAGGAGGTTCCCCAGATTTATTAGCGCTTGGAACCAAAAGAGGAACTTTAACTTTATTTATCAAATTGCATAAATTTTCTAATCCTGGCACACGAACACCAATTTTACCAGAATTAAGAGTTACATGTGCATATAAATCCTTTTTAGGCTTTAATAAAACTGTAATAGGACCGGGCATAAATTTTTCAATAACTTTTTTTGCCTTTTTATCAACATCAGCAAACTTATATATCATCTTTTTATTTCCAACCATTAAAGTAAAAGGTTTATCTGGTGGTCTTCTTTTTATTGATACCAATTTATTAAAGGAGCCAATTTTATCATATCTTACTCCTAAACCAAATACTGTCTCAGTAGGAAAAGCTAGAACATCGCCTCTTTTTAATATTTCTACCGCCAATTCATCATCAAAATTAATTATTTTCATAGCTTTTTTAGTATAACATAGATAATTAATATTGATTATATAGAATTAAAAAATTTAATATTATTCAAAAATATCATAGAAAAAGAAACGCGTATCTATATTCTCTTCATCGCATAAACTTTTTCTAAAATTTCCTTTTATTGAAATTCCTAATCCATTTTCGATAATAAAATATAGAGTTCCATTTTTTAGTTCACATTTTATTTCTTTATTTATTTTAAATTTATCTATATTTTTTCTAATAGCTTCGTCATGATAGTTTTCAGGAAGTAATAGACAAATTTTTTCATATATCTCAATGAAGATTTTCTTATAGGAATACCCCATTAATTGATCATTATAAGATAATGAATTTGTTCTTATTTCATATTTGTAATTAAAAGGCACAGCATTAACATTGTTAGCTCCTAAAGAAAAAATTAACGTCAATAAACCAAGTGATAATATTTTTTTCATTTTTGCACCTCAATATTAATTTTGGGCATCTTAAAAAATATTAATCAAATTTAATTGAATTATATTCAGCTGTTATATCCTCTAAATGAAAATATTCATAAGATTTAATTTTCATACTTTTTGCTACAAAATTATTAGGAATAATAGAAATATAATGATTAAAACTGAAAGCATTCGAATTAAAAATTCTTCTTGTAGATTGAATATATTCTTCATTTTCTGCAATTTGCATATTAATTTTTTCAATCTTATTTAAATCTTCGATCAATAAATTTTTAGAATAATTATTTGCATCGCCATCAATTTTTCTTAACTCGATAGTTATATACTGAATCAAAGAAATTGAATCTTCGACTTGAATTTGATTATTAGCAATTTTATTTAAATTATCATCTACTTCTTTTAGTTCTTCAAGCATTTTTTCATTTTTATCAATATCGGTTATTAAAATTACTTTTTCTTTTATTAACCTATATTTTTCATTTAATACTAAATAAATAGAATCTAATTTATTATTCATAATAATTTGTTTACTATTTATATTACTTTTAATATGCAAATAGATAAATAAAACTATTAATCCAAAAGAAACTAAAATAACAGCGATTAAAATCAATACTATATTCAAAGTATTTAACAATATATTTATCATTATTAACCTCGCTATACACATTATAATTTATCACTAAATGTTTAATTAGAACAAGGTCATTTGATCACTTTCTGGTAAATCACCAAAATCAAAAATTTTATTATATTCACTTTTTATTTCATTTAATTTATTATTTCCTAGACGAGTGCGATTGACTAAATCTTCTTGAGAAGTAAATGGTCTTTTATTTCTTTCTTCTACAATACTCTCTGCAACCTGTGATCCAAGTCCAGGAATTAAATTAATTGGAGGAATCAAAGAATTTTTTTCTTCATCAATTTTAAACGTTGTTGCTTCTGATTTAAGTAATGAAATCGGCTCAACTTTAATGCCTCTTCTGGCCATCTCAAGAGCAACGATAAGAGTATTATATAAACTATTATCAGTAGGTGATCTAGCATATTTTCCATTTTTATCTAGTTCTTTCATTTTCTTAACAATAGCATTAACTCCACCCATCATTGCTTCTATATCAAAGTGATCGCATCTTACAGTATAAAAAGTTGCATAGTAAGCCAGTGGTCGATAAATTTTGAACCATCCTACACGAATAGCCATCATAACATAAGCAGCAGCATGTGCTTTAGGGAATAAATACTTAATTTTTTGACAAGACTCAATATAATATTCTGGAACATTGTGTTCTCTCATTAATTTCTCATATTTTTCTCTTTTTTCAGCATTCGCTGGTTTCATAAAATTATTTTTACGAACAAGTTCCATGATAGCAAAAGAATCAGTAAATTCAATTCCATAGATATCATGGAGCTGAGTCATAATATCATCACGGCAACCAATAACTTCACGAAGAGTGCTTTTTCCACTTCGAATAATTTCATCAGCATTGCCAGAATAAACGTCAGTACCATGTGACAAGCCTGAAATAATCAAAAGATCCGAGAAAGTTTTCGGTTGGGTTTCTACAAGCATTTGTCTAACAAAATCTGTTCCAAACTCAGGAACACCTAATGTACCAACTTGTTGTTCATATTCTTTTGCATCATTTGGCAAAGGAATTATATACCCGACATTTTTTGTAGATGAAAAAAGTGATAATACTTTCGGATCATCAAAAGGTATTTTATAAATATCTACGCCTGTCATATCAGTCATCATCTTTAAAGCATAAGGATCAACATGGCCAAGTAAATCTAGTTTTAAAACATTATCATGAATAGCATGGAAATCAAAATGCGTAGTTTTCCAAGAAGCATCAACAGAGTTAGCTGGATATTGAATAGCCGTAAAATCATAAACCGATTTATCTCTTGGAATAACAATAATTCCACCTGGATGTTGTCCAGTTGTTCTTTTAACATCAACACATCCACTTGCTAAGCGCATTATTTCAGCTTCTGGAATAGTATTAGGATCAATATTAAAGTGTTCATAATAACCCCTAACATATCCATATGCAGTCTTTTCAGCAACAGTCTCAATTGTACCAGCCTTAAAAACATTATCTTTTCCTAATAAGTCTTTTGTCATCTCATGGGCTTTAGATTGGAAATTAGATGGGAAATTCAAATCGATATCTGGAACTTTTTCAGCATGAAATCCCAAGAACGTTGCAAAAGGAATATTATGCCCATCGCGAATTAACTCTTCACCACAGTTTGGACATTTTTTGTGTGGCAAATCAAAACCAGAACGGTAAAGACTTGGATCAACCCATTCCAAATAATGGCATTTTTTACAGCGATAATGTGGTGGCATTGGGTTAACTTCAGTAATTTTGGACATTGTTGCAATTAAAGAGGAACCAACAGAACCACGTGAGCCTACTAAATATCCAGCTTTATTTGTTCTCGTTACTAATTGAGAAGCAATGTAATAAATAACATAATAATTATTTTCACGAATACCTTTTAATTCGGCCTCAAGTCTATCTAGAATTTCTTTTGGAATCGGATCTCCATACATTTCTCTAGCTGTTTGATAAACCATAGCTTCCAAATTTTCAGCACAATTATCGATTGTTGGAGTATATAGTTTATCTTTAATAGGATAAATTTGCTCAATACTATCAGCGACAATATTAGTGTTTTCAACAACAATTTCATCAACTAAATTTGGATCATTTAAAAAACTAAATGCCTCTTTCATTTCATCAGTTGTCAAAAAGTGTTGATCTGGATTTTCATATTCTTTCATTTGTGCACGGCGATAAGGATTTAAAGGATGCTGTGCTCCTTTTAAACCTTTAGCAAAAATATAAACATCCCTAAATTTCTTTTGTTCTGGTCTAAGATAATGAACATCGCCTGTGGCACAGACCATTTTATTAATACTTTTAGCTGCTGAAATTAGATCTTTTATAATTTTTAAAATATTATCATAACTAGAAACTTGACCATCATTTACCAAAAAAGAATAAACTGCTGGCGGTTGTACTTCAATAAAATCATAATATTCCATCTTTTTCTTTAAAATATCTTCAGATCTTGTAATTGCACTTTGAAATACTTCGCCATTTAAACAGCCTGATCCAATTATTAAATTTTTTCTGTGTTCTGTTAAAACATCTCTTGGAACTAAGGGCACAGAAGCTAAATATTGAATATTAGAAATAGAAATAATTTTAAATAAGTCTTTTAAGCCTTCAGCATTTTTAGCATAAACAGTAACATGGAAAGGACGACTATTCATCAAAACTTCATCAGAAGTCAAATCTCGCAAATCGCAATGACGAAAATTATTGTTATTATTGCTCAATAAAGGTATCATACCTTCAAAAACTTCACTTAAAACTTGGGCATCATAAATAGCACGGTGAGCAGAAGATTCATCATAATCAACATCTAAAGTTCGAGAAATAGATCCTAAAGTATGACTTCTTTGTTTTGGAAATAAATACCTGGACAAAGGAAGAGTATCAATAACAGGATTGCTTAAAGATGAAAAACCATTATTTTTTAAAGCTTCATTTAAAAAACCTACATCGAAAACGGCGTTATGTGAAACTAAAACAGTCCCTTTAACAAATTCTAAAATATCTTGTAAAGCTTTTTTTATGCTTTTTCCAGTTGAAACATCAGCGTTGGTAATTCCAGTAAGTCTTGTAATATTTGCTGGCAATTCCATATCTGGATTAACAAAGAAATCGACTTCATCAATTACCATTCCACCATGAACTTTTACAGCGCCAAATTCAATAATTCTATCATATCTAGCACTTAGACCTGTAGTTTCAAGGTCGAATACAACATATTCAGCATCAGATAATTTAAATTCAGAAGGATTATAAATATTATCTAAATGTTTATCAACAACATAAAGCTCTGCTCCATATAACATCTTTATCTTAGCTTTTTTAGATGCTTGTTGAGCAGCTGGAAAAGATTGAACACATCCGTGATCTGTTAGACCTACCGCTGTATGTCCTAAAGAAGAAGCAAGAGCAATATAATCCTCAATCGATGTAACTGCATCCATAGCGCTCATTTTTGTATGTAAATGAAGTTCAACACGTTTTTTAGGGGCTTTATCTTCAAGAGGTTTATCATCATCTAATATTTTTGGCATTCCACTAATCTTTAAAGATAATTTACCATTAAAATCAGATTTTGAACCTTTTAATCTAATATTTTGTCCAACCTTAAAAGTTGATAATAACTCATCAGCTTTTGTCGGATCTTTATCCATATTAACAACAAACGTTCCTTCAACAGAAGAAGTACCATCATAAATATACAAAGAAATTATTTTAAACTTTCGAGTATCGCGAGAATCAATTTTAAAAATTTTACCTTGAATGATAACTCTTTCAAATTTACTCAAATCTTTTAATTGTATTTCATGGTAAGCTCTCATTTCTTTTTGATAAGCTTCAAAAGCTAATCTTTTAGCCTCATTTTCTTTCCGATAATTCATGGCTTCTTGAATATATTTATCATCCATCGAAAAATCATCTTCTTCCTCTTCTTCATCAGGTTCTTCTATTTCTATTTGCTTAAAAGGAACCGCTCTAAAAGAAGAGCAAACATTCTTTAACATATTATTAACATTGCTAACTTGTTCTTTTATTTCATCTTCTGTTTCCGAATATCCAAAGTAAACAATCTTTCCTTCAATATAAGAAATAGTAAGATTATATAAATTTTTTATATTTATATATTCTTCAATAAATTTCTTCACAGATTGAATACTCTCACGAACATAAGAAAAAGTTAATTCGGATGTAAATCCACCATTTTTTTGAAAAACATCTTGATATTTAAAAAGATTAATATAAATCTTCGGATCTAAAAGATCATTTATACAAACTTTAGCTTTATATAAATGATTTTCCTTTATATAAGAATAATCCTTAAAATAAGCATTAGAAAAAGAAAGCAACATTTCTTCGTTATTTGCTCCAATTTTTGTCAAATAACGTTCAAATAAACTATCCATGATACACCTTAAAAGAATAAATCTTTTACCAATAGAACTATCATCAAACCAAATAATAATATCATTCCAATAAATGAAACTATACTTTTTACTTTATTTGGAATTTTCTTTTTGCTAATTCCTTCAAAAGCAGCAACTACAATATGCCAGCCATCAAGTCCTGGGAATGGAAGAAGATTAAAAATCGCTAAATTAACTGAAAGCAACCCCCAGTATGAAAAGAAGACACCAGCACCTAAACTAACTGCTTGCGAAGACACACGGAAAACTGAGATAATGCCTCCCGTTTGTGCCCATGCATCACTAGAGACAAACAAAGAACCAATGGCTTCGAATAACAAACAGACAGATTGACCAAATTTAGAACATGCCTGTTTCATACCTTCTGCAAATCCTAAGAAATCAGTAGTCACAGAAAAGCCAATTGTATCCCAAGTATAAGACTTTCCAATATTATTTTTATTTTCATATTCAACAGGATTAACATTGACTATTTTCGTTGTTTCTGTTCCATCTTGCAAAGTTATTTCAAATTCAATAGTCTTAACATCTTTTTCACTCATAGGCAAGAAAGAAACAGTATCTGAATTAAAAGTCGCATAATTTAAAACTGTAGAAATTTCAGTATACGAATTAGTTTTAAATGTACTTACTGATTTATCTGCGCCTTCGCTAGGGTCATATATTTCAATAATGGTGCCATCAGATTTAGTTATAAACTGATGAATTGAATTAATCTGTATCTTGTCACCTTGATTGATGTTTTCACTGATAAGTTTAGAATTTTCTAAGATAACAACTTGATTGCTGCTATAAATATATTGAGGGCAACAAGTATATGAAATGATAAAAAATAAAAAACCTATAATAAAATTAACAACAATGCCAGCAATCATTACAACTATTTGCTTGCACCAATGGATACCACCTAAAGTTCTTTCTTTTGGAACAGCATCAATTTCATCATTTGTTAAATCACCTTCAGCATCTTCATCTCCAGCCATTGAAACATAACCGCCGACTGGAAGAGCACGAATAGAAATTTTAGTTTCACGTTTTTTTCCTGTCTTTTTATTTATTCCCTGATGCTGATAGATCAATGGTCCCATACCAATTGAATATTCATAGCAATAAACTTTAAAAAGTTTTGCCATTGATAAATGCCCTAATTCATGAAGGCAAATCAACACACAGAGTGATAAAAGAAAAATAATTAAATTAAATATAAATGACAAAGCACTTGAAACCATGATATCCTCCTTGTTATTTTATTAAATTTGAAATGATATTATTAGCAACATTTGAAGCTTCCAAAGATAAATTTAAAATATCTTCTAAATTGTTAATTTCTATAACTTTTGTTTTTCTTAAAGTTTCTTCAATTACATATTCAATATCAATGAAAGAAATTTTATCTTGAACAAAGGCTTTTATAGCTTCTTCATCAGCTGCATTAATTATCGCCATATTGGCATGGCATTCATTATACCAATTTATTATCTTATTAAAAAGAGGATAACGCTTTAAATCCATCTTTCTAAAATGTAAATCAGTAATTTTAAAATTTTTGAAGCATTTCTTTTTCATTCTTTTTTTATAAAGAGCATAACTGATAGGAATACGCATATCACTTGGCCCTATCTCGGCTAACATAGAATTATCTTTTAAAAATACAAGAGAATGAATTTGACTCTCATCATGCATTAAAACTTCAATATTATCTAAAGAAGTGTCAAATAAATAATGAGCTTCTATAACTTCAAAAGCCTTATTGACCAATGTAGCACAATCAATTGTAATTCTTTTTCCCATCTGCCAATTTGGGTGAGCTAAAACTTCCTCAGCTTTAATATTTTTTAAATTTTCAAGAGGAACATCTCTTAACGCCCCACCAGAACATGTAATGACTAATTTTTCTATCGATTCTTTTTCACAGCAAATCAATTTTTGCAACGCAGAATGTTCACTATCAATTGGAAAAATTGAAGCTTTTGGATGTTCAATCAATAGTTTTTTTATCAAATCACCACCGATTACTAAGCTTTCTTTATTCGCCAAAAGAACCTCAGAATTATTTTCAATAGCTTTAACAGTTATTGCAAGTCCTGCAATTCCCACCAATGCATTTAAAATGACAGCTCCTTTATTATCTTCAATCATTTTTAAAAGAGCATTATCTCCCAAATATATATTTTTAACTCGAGAATTTTCATAAGAAGATAAACCAGAAAAAGCAACAGAAGTAATAGAAGGAAAACTATCTAAAATTTGATCAACTTCATAGTAAGAAGTATTAGCCGCTATTCCAACTAATTCATATTCATCATCTTCTTTTAATAAATCTAAAGTTTGTTTTCCGATACTTCCTGAAAACCCCATCAATAAAAGTTTTTTTCGCATCATATGAAAAAGTTCCAATTATTAGCAATCATTATAACCATTATTGAAACAAATAAATTATTAACAAGAAGAGAGTCTATTCTATCTAAAGCACCACCATGACCTGGAAGAATATATCCAAAATCTTTAATAGAATAACTTCTTTTGATTGCTGAGAATAAAAAGTCTCCAAGATTTGACATCAAAGGCATAGCCAAAGAAATTACTAAAATCCAAACCCAATTATTTCCTTGGAAATCTAATACTCCAGGAATTAAAGGTACATTCAAGTGGCTGCAAACAGCTGCAAATCCAAAGCTGATTGCAAAAGAAAATATTACTCCGCCAAAAAAACCTTCCCAAGATTTTTTAGGAGAAATTCTAGGATTCATTCTATGTTTTCCAAATAAAACACCGACAAAATATGCTCCTATATCTGTTGAAAAAGCACCTAACATCGCATAAAAGAACAGCAAGCAAGAAGCCAAGTTGTCTCTTCCATAATAAATTGTTTGTTCTGGAAAATAGCGTAAGAAATAGCATGAATAAATAGATAAGCTTACGAATACAATCATTGAAAACAAATAACAAACATCATTAATAGTAACTTTTTCATCAAGGATAGAAATCAAAAATAGAAGCAAGAAAAATACAGTAATACCAATAGTTGAAACAGTTAATGTATTCAAAGTGAAATGAGCATTTTCTATAATTAATTTAAATGTTTGATCATTTTTAACAAATTGCCAATATATAAAACTTATTGAAGAGATATATACAATAACATAAAGAAACCATTGATATTTATCTTTTCCTGGAGCGGTTAATATTTCATATACTACAATTAATGAAACAACAAAAAATAAAACAAACATATACCAATTTCCCAAAATAATTGGCGGAATTCCAACAATGCATAAAACTACTCCTGTTATTATTCTGGAAAGCATTGATTTTTTTGAACTATCAGATAATTTGTTCATTTCTTTATACCTCCATATCTTCTATTTCTTTTTAAAAATTCTTCCAAATTTTTTTCTAAAATCTTCGGCGTATAACTTGGCCAATAAGTAGGCTCAAATACAAATTCAGCATAAGCTAATTCGTAAATCATACAATTGCTAATTCTTTCTTCCCCTGAAGTTCTAATTAATAAATCAACAGGAGGAAGATCTTTTTGGTAAAGATTTTCATAAAAGATATTATAATCTATTTTTTCTAAATCTAATGTACCTTCTTTAACTTTCTTAGCAATATTATATGCTGCAGCAACAATTTCTTTTTGTCCACCATAATTAAATAATACATTAAAATTATAATCTTTATTATTTTTCGTCTTTTCTAAAGCATTTTGAATAGAATCCAAGATATCTTGAGGAACTCGCGGATCTTTTAAATCTCCAGATACGCAAAGTCGAACTCCCCGTTTTCCAAAATACTTTAAAAAAGAAGAAAAGAATCTTTTTAACAAAACAAAAAGGTAATCTATTTCTTCTTTAGGTCTATTCCAATTTTCAGTTGAGAACACAAAAAGAGACATCGTTGATATATGGTATTTAAAAAACACTTCTTCAGCGATGGGTTTAACTCTTCTTACACCAGCATAATGGCCAGATGAACGGGGCAAACCTTTTTCTTTTGCCCAACGTCCATTTCCATCCATAATAAAAGCAATATGCTTTAATTTCTGATCAATATTCTCGTCCAACATTTAAATTGTAAATAATTCTTTTTCCTTAGCGGCAAAAATTTCATCAATTTTTTTGATATGTTTATCAGTCTCTTTTTGGATATCTTTTTCTAAGCTTTTAGCAACATCCTCTGATAATGTTTTGTCTTTTTTAACAATTTCATTATAATCACGACGAATATTACGAATTGCAACTTTAGCATCTTCACAGATTTTTTTAGCTTGCTTAGCAAATTCATTTCTTCTTTCTGTTGTTAAAGAAGGGAATGTTAAACGAATAGCTCCACCATCAACAACAGGATTTACACCTAAATCAGATGCTCCAATAGCTTGTTGAATCGCTTTGACTGTAGTTGGGTCAAATGGGCGAATTAAAAGTTGAGTTGAAGATGGAGTTTGAATTCCAGCCATAGCCTTGATTGGAGTCATCTCACCATAGTATTCTACTAAAATTCTATCCAATACAGAAGGTGAAACCTTTCCAGAGCGAATAGTTGCAAGAGAAGTATGTAAAGCTTCAATAGTTTTGCTCATCTTACTTGAGCATTCTTCAATTATTTCCATTTTTTATCCTTTCTTAATTGTTGTACCAACTTTTTCTCCATCTAATACTTTTTTTAAATTTGATAAATCGTTGATATTAAATACACGAATTTCTATTGTAGATTCTTGTAATAAAGATACTGCAGTAGAATCCATAACTTTTAAATTCTTTGTCAACATTTCTCGATAAGTAATCTCTTCGATTAATGTTGCTGTTTTATCTAATTTTGGATCAGCGGATAAAACACCATCTGTTCCATTTTTAGCCATTAAGATTGCATCACAATTTGTTTCTTTAGCTCTTAAGGCAGCTGCTGTATCTGTCGTAAAGAAGGGGTTACCTGTACCACCAGCAAAGATTACAACTCTTTTTTTCTCAAGATGGCGTAATGCACGACGTCTAATATATGGTTCAGCAACTTCATTAACATTTATTGCGGATAAAACACGACAATCAACATTATGTTTTTCAAGACTAGATTGTAATGCTAAAGCATTAATAATTGTTCCTAACATTCCCATATAGTCTGCTGTAGCTGGTTCAATACCAATTGTTTGAGCCATTTTACCTCTCCAAATATTGCCAGCGCCAACAACGACAGCAACTTCTATTCCTTGATTAGTCATCTTTTTAATAGCTTCGGCAATATTATTAAGAATTTCAGCAGAGAATATGCTTTTTTCTTCGGAGTCTTGTAAAGCTTCCCCACTGAGTTTTAATAAAACTCTTTTATACTTCGTCAAAATTTCACCCTCCTTCCAAATGGGCATTTATAAAAATGCTCTTTTTAATAGATTACTTCAAAAAAGCATTTTAAACAATATTTATTTCAGATTAATATTTATTTTAAAAACTATCTCCTTGGGTTTTAACCTTAGGAGATAGAATTAATCCTTAAAAAAAACACTCAAAAGAGTGTTTTTTAAATTTATTTAGCTTGATTCATTACTTCAGCTGCGAAGTCATCTTGACGTTTTTCAAGGCCTTCACCAACTTGATAACGAATAAATTTAACAACAGAAGCTCCAGCTTCTTTAAGAATTTGACCAACCTTTTTAGATGGGTCGAGAACATAATCTTGTAAAACTAAAACTTGTTCAGCAAGAATTTTATCGACACGTCCTTTAATAATGTTAGTACGAACGTTTTCAGGTTTCTTAGAGAAGTTTTCATCTTGAACAGATAATTCAGTTTGAACTGCAGTTTCTTTTTCAACAACAGCTGCTGGAATATCTTCCATTTGAATGTAAGAAGGATTATTTGCAGCAATTGTCATTCCAATGCCTTTAGCTAATTCTGGTGTTCCGTTCTTTAAAACGACTAAAACAGAAATTTTTCCCTTCATATGAATATAAGTGCCAAAGACTTCATCATCAGTTTTTGTGACTAATTCAAAACGACGGAGATCAAGTTTTTCACCAAGCTTAATTGTTGCATCAGTGAAAGTTTCTTCAATGGATTTTCCACCATCAAAACCAACTTTTTTTGCATCTTCAACTGATGCAGGTTTATTGGTAATAATTGCAGAAGTACAATATTTAACTAAATCAGCAAATGGATCGGAATTAGCAACAAAGTCAGTTTCAGAGTTGATTTCAAGAACAATAGCATCATTTCCAGAAGCTAAGACATTTGTCTTACCTTCAGCAGCAATGCGGGAGCTCTTTTTTGCAACTTTAGCAATACCTTTTTCACGTAACCAGTCAATAGCCTTTTCGACATCGTTGTCATTTTCAAGCAATGCCTTTTTGCAGTCCATAAGACCAGCACCTGTACGGTCGCGAAGAACTTTGATGAGTTCGATTATTTGTGACATTTTTATTCTCCTTTTTCAGTTTGTTCTTCAGAAGCAGTTTCAACAGCAACAACTGGTTTTTCTTCAGCAGAAGCAGAACGACGAGCTTGATTATAGCGAGCTTTCTTATTGTTTTTGCCTTTTCCTTTTAAAATATAGGAATCTTCTCTAAATTTAATTTTAATCAAACGAAGTTCTTCAACCTTATCATAATTTTTCATTGCATCATCCATAGTTGCAAAGACTTCATTATCAGTATGATATGCATATAAAGGTTCACTACCTTTACCAACAACAACAGCATCAGCTAAGATTCCAACAATAAGTTTAATTGTTTTAATAGAATCATCGTTACATGGAATAGCATAATCAACAGAATTTGGATCACAGTTTGTATCAACTAAACCAAAGACAGGAATGTTGAGAATACGAGCTTCAGCAACAGCATTGTGTTCATTGACTGGGTCAACAACAACTAATGCATCAGGAATACGAAGCATTTCTTTGATACCATCAAGAGTTAAAGAAAGTTTAGAAATAAGTTTTCTTTTGGCAACTGCATCTTTCTTAGGAAGAGTATCAAGAACGCCTTCATTATCATCATCTTGTAATTTCTTTAAGAGTTTAGCTCTCTTGGAAAGAGTTTTAAAGTTAGTAAGTGTACCGCCTAACCATTTTGTGTTGACATAGAAAGAACCAGAACGAATAGCTTCTTCTTTGATAATTTCAGAAGCTTGTGGTTTTGTACCAACGAATAAAACTTTACCTTTGCGAGTTGTAATATCAGCAATATTACGCAAAGCAAGATAAGCTTCTTGCAATTTAGAAACAGTCTTGGTTAAATCAATTAAATGAATACCATTTCTTGTTCCATAAATATAATTTTTCATTTTAGGATTCCAACGTCTTGCTTGATGTCCTAAATGAGCGCCAGCTTCTAATAAAGCTTTGGCAGAAACGACTGGATCAGTATCAGAATAATTGACACTAGCCATTACGTCTTCAGTATTTGTGTCGACTGTTGAATTTTCAACGCCCTCGACAACTTGTTCGATTTGATCACTCATGAGGTGACCTCCTTTCGTTAAACACCCTTAAAGTTCGAAATGCCAACCCAGATATAACCCATCTATATCCGTACTCGTCAGCACAATTCCTTTAAGTGTCCATATGCGCACAAAAAAGCGCTAAATAATAATACCATATTATGTATAAAAAATCTAGTATTTATTTGGAATAAAAAAAGATGAAGTAACTTCATCATTTTTAAATTTTGTAGCAAAATTGTAGCAAATTTATAAAAATCAAGTATTTTTTCAAAATAATTGAAATTTTTTAACATGGTGCGGCCAGAGAGAATCGAACTCTCATGACTAGGTCATACGCCCCTCAAACGTACGCGTCTACCAATTCCGCCATGGCCGCGATATCTTGCGAAATAAGTGGCGGAGCAAGAGAGACTCGAACTCTCGCGCCAGTTGCCCGACCTATGTCCTTAGCAGGGACACCTCTTCACCAACTTGAGTATTGCTCCGTAGCCAAGATTCGCATTAATAATTATCTCTTAAAATTAGCAATTTGTCAATTGTTTTTTTAAAAAAGAATTTTTTAACTTATTTTTCATCTATTATATTACACTTTTACAAATTTAATCTTACAGTATCTAAAAAGTAACTATACCACTTTTTAGTGAATACTTTATATTTTTATGCCAATGTTTATAATTAAAACGCAGCTTATTAAATGACTCGAGTAAATTTAATAAGAAACTTTAAAAGAGAATAAATATGAAAATTTTAATTGTTGCTTCAAATGGAAAAGTCAGATTTTTAGTTGCTCAAGAAGCGCTAAATAGAAATTTAGATATAACCAGTTTAGGAAAATGAGATAACAAAAACCATAATATTAAATATATTCAAAAAGATGCGTTAAATTTAACTGCAGATGATTTAAATAATTTTGATATCATTGTTGATGCTACAGGTAGATGGACACCTGAGTCTATTTCTAATATCACTAATGTCATGATTCATCTCGCTAACATTTTAGAAAACATCAATAAAAGACTAATTGTTGTTGGAGTAGGAAGTGTTTTTGTTGACAAAGAAAGAAAAATAACAATTGATATGGGAAAAATTTTTCCAGAATCTTGGAAGCCATTATAAAAAGCTCATAATGATGGATTAAATTATCTTGGGCAAAAAGAAAATTTAAATTGGACCTATATATCACCAGCTTGTAATTTTATAGCTGATGGAAAAAGAACTGGCGAATATAAATTAGGCGAAGAAAAACTAAATTTGCTCAATATTTTATTAGAAAATCATATTTAAAGCCATTGAATATCAAAGGAGTTGGTGTATTTAATGTAACATTTGAACCTGGATGACACAACAACTGGCATATTCATCATAAAGGAGGTCAAATATTACTTTGTACAGATGGAGAAGGACGGCATCAAGAATTCAATAAACCAGCAAAAAAATTACATCCAGGAGATGTAGTTTACATCGCTCCAGAAGTTAAACATTGGCACGGAGCAACAAAAAACCATTGGTTTACTCACGTCGCCTTAGAAATTCCTGCTGAAAACAGCAGCAATGAATGGTGTGAAAAAATTGATGATGATCAATCTTTTTTCTCTTGAAGATAATCAATAATATTTCGTTTCTTTTTCTTTATCATTAGGGTATAATGTAAAAAGTAGGAGGATAAACTATGGATAAAATAGCAGTTCTTATCCCTTGTTATAACGAAGAATTATCTATTGTTAAAGTTATTGAAGATTGCAAAAAATATATTCCAGAAGCAATAATTTATGTCTACGATAATAATTCAAAAGATAAATCTGTAGAATTAGCTAAAAATGCTGGAGCAATAATTAAACACGAATATCAACAAGGAAAAGGAAATGTAATCCGTAGAATGTTTCGAGAAATAGATGCGGAATGTTATTTAATGGTTGATGCTGATGATACATATGATTTATCATTTGCTCCTGAAATGATCGAATTGGTACTAAATAAAAATGCTGATATGGTTGTCGGTGACCGACTCTCTTCAACTTATTTTACTGAAAACAAAAGACCATTCCATAATTTTGGAAATACCTTAGTCAAGTTCTTTACAAATCATTTATTCAAAGGAAATATTCGCGATGTTATGACTGGATTTAGAGCCTTCAGTTATCAATATGTCAAATCTTTTCCTTGTTTATCAAGTGGATTTGAAATCGAAACTGAAATGACAATATTTTCTTTAGATAAGAAAATGCAGCTTGAAAATGTTGTGATTCAATATCGCGATAGACATGAAGGCAGTTTTTCTAAATTAAACACATTTAAAGATGGCTTTAAAGTATTATTAACTATTGCCAAATTAACAAAATGTTATAGACCATTATTCTTCTACAGTATATTTTCCATTTTATTTTTTATTCCAGGATTAGTATTAACAATATTAGGTTCGATTAAATTAAGCGAAAATTTCTTAAATAATAATTCTACAAATTTGTTTAATTATTCGAATTTTATCCCCTTATCTATCGGTTGCTTACTAATTATAATAAGCTTCATTTTCTTAGCTATAGGTTTAATTTTAAAAGTAATACATACCAAAGATAAGCAAGAATTTGAGCATTATCTACAAATAGTCGATCACGACTTCAAAACAAAGTCAAATAAAAACTGAGATATTCAATTTGTCTCAGTTTTTTTATTTCTAAATAAATAATTATATAAAATAGAACAAGGAATTGAAGCAATTAAAATTCCTAAAGGAACAAAGATGCTAATATTACTGCTTAAATTATAATGTCCCCAAAAAGATGAATAATCAAACAAGAAACCATTTAGATCACCACCAGTAATTCCATCAAAGCGTACAAATATATAATCGAAAGAAATTAAAATACTGACAATCATAAAAAATGTTATAAAGCTTAATAATATTTTCGATTTTATTAAATTATCATTATATTTTTCTAATAGTTTAGCAATGGTTATAGTTGTTGAAAAAGCCATTATTGGAAAAATATCCAAATTATATCTTACGCATATTCCAGCATAACCCATAGTTACTGTAGCAATAATCACACTAGAAATTGGAAGTAAAATTAAGCTTATTCTATTATACCAATTATCTTCTTTAGTAAAACAAGCCGGAATAAAGAAGCAAATTAAGAATATAGGCGCTGAAAATAATCCCATTGTATATGAAACATATGGATGAGTTTCTATATGTAAATTAAGATATGATGCATCGAAAATCGGCATTCCATTTTGAGAATTACATAATGTAGGAAGTTGAAAATAAAAATGAAATACAGCACTTATTAAGGTATAATAATTAACTTTTAAATTAGTTTGATTTGTAACCGTTAATTGATAAGATTGGCCGAATTCGAAAACAGAATCAAATCGAGCCTTATTAAATATCATTATAGATACAGCTCCTAAAAGAACAATTAAAACACAAGGAGCAAACTGCAATATTTTTTTCTTCCAATCATTTTTTTCTAAAAGCATTTTTAAATATAAAGGAAATAAGAAAATAAAAGTAACAATTAAATTAGGACGACTTAGCATCATCAAAACAATAAAAACACTCGCTAATGATAAATATAATCCCTTTAAATTATTTTTAGAATTATAAGCTTTTAATACAAAAAAGAAAGTCCAAAACATATTAGCTAATCCATAAGCATATGGAACGTGATAAATACCTTCAAAATATCCACCTACTTTATAACTAGTTATATAAAATGTCAATGAAAGGAAAATACTAGATATCAGCAAAAATATTACATAAGAATAATTGGATTTTTTAGTAAAACATTTAACAGCTTCAATCTCAGCAAATAGTAACCCAAATAAAGTTAATATCATTCCAATTTGTTGAATTGAAGCAAGGCTTGGAAGATATCCACCACTTAAAAAATATATTGGAAAAATAACAAATAATACCGGTCCTATCCCGTAATAACAATAGTATTTTCCATTATAAAAAGCATGATCCCAATAATAAGAAATTCCATAAAGATTAGCTGGATCATATGGATTATCTATAGCCAATAATCTTTTATCGACAGGAATATCCAAATATAATTGTCCTTTTAAAACAGCATCAAATTGCTGATAATAAATATTAGTATCTGCAATATCTAAACTTCTATAATTGACTAAAAATGTATTTTTAAAAATAAATAACGAAGAAATATAAAAGACCATAGTTATTCCGAAAATAACCAATAGTTTTAATTCCAAACGCTTATATGAATTTGTATTATCTTGGGTTTTATTATTAATATGAACAAATATTTTTGGAAAGAACAAAACTGACGAAAACAATAAAGTCATCATCATCAGTCTTATAAAATTAAAAGATAAAGGCATCTGTGAATTGAATGATATCTCTTTTAAATAAAGATCATCAAAAGTAAAATAAGGATCTTCATGACTATAATTTATTTTAAATTCTATCGTTAAAGAAGTTGAATTATCAACGTTTTTTAATTCCATATAATTGTAAATATCTTTTTTAGGATTCGTCAAATAAGAAAAGTTGCTTTTATCTGTATAAAAATTAGTTGTTAAATCCAAGCTAACATCATTGAATTTTAAAAAAATATTACTATATTTTTGCTCATTTAAATCTATAGTTATTTTACTTTTGCTAGGAAGATAAATAGTCCCATCATGCATCACTTTCGCACCATTTTCTAAATGAACTCTTTCTGAAACAAAAGATACTTTTTCTTCCTGAAGATGATTATTAAATCCTTGAGTATTAAAAATAGAAATTTCCAAAGCAAAACTCAATAAAAAAATTCCAATAAGAGCAAAACGGGATTTATTATATTTTTTTTCATTTTTATTATGAATTAATAAATAAATATTATAAGGATCAACAACATATGAAAAAATAGTGGAAAAAAAGCCCAAAAATAGCAATTCAACAGTATTTGTTTTTAAAAATATTATATGAATCAATCCTAAAAATATCGTTTCAATAAATATAGACATTATAAAAACAGCTAACATTTCATAGTCAAAAAAATTCTTCCAAGAACTTTTACTTCTTAAAGTTTTTATAAGTTTTATTACTAAAATGAAAATAGCAATAAGAGGTATTGAGATAAAAAAATCAATTATCATGAGTTCCTCCTTTTCGTTTCATATTTTACATTATTGCTATTAAAAAAACTAGCTGGAAAACCAACTAGATCTTTTATTAAATGCATCGAAATCTATAATGTCTTTTTATTATAACTTTCGCTTTTTTGCTTCTTTTCTTTCTTTTCGGTAAAGAAAATGTCTTTTAAAGCGATAACTGCAGGTGAATACATTTTTAAAACATTAAGAAGCTCGCCTTTATTTTTTCTTTTATTTTCTAAATTAATATCGTTGTTATTCATTTTCTCGCCCTTTCTATATTTAAATCATATATTATTGTGAAAAGAAATTCATTCTTTTTACTTTTACACAATTATAAAAGTGTTAGCTTTTTCATTTTATAAATAAAAATTATGATCTTATATACTTTTAGAATTCCGATGAAAAAATGTATAATTAGTATATGAAACAAATAAATATAGGTTTGGTCTTATCTGGTGGTGGCGCAAGAGGAGCATATCAACTCGGCGTAATGTTAGCCATGGAAAAATACGGTTTAACCAAAAATGTTTCCGCTATAGCTGGAGGTTCAATCGGCAGTTTTTCAATGATGGGCTTTTTAATGAAAGATTATTATAGAGCCTATCAAACTTTTAAAGATATGAACTCTGAAAGAGTTTTAGGATATAAAAGAAATATCATCAATAAAATTCCTATATTAGGTCAAGGACTTTTCACTAGAGATAATCTCATAACTTATCTTTTAAAAAATTATAATTTAGGAAATTTAGTCAATACAGATATCCCTCTTTATGTTTCAGCAGCCAAAGAAACAAAAGATTTTATAAAAGTAAATTATGAAACAGAATATTTTAAAATCAACCATTTAAGAAATGATGAAGTATTAAAAATTCTTTTAGCTAGTTCAGCAATACCTTATGTTTTTGATGAAGTAAAAATCAATAATAATTATTATGTCGACTGCATGAAAGCAGATAGTGAACCATTTCTCCCCTTATTAAAAGAAAATATCGATTGTCTTTTCATTGTACCTTTAACAAATAGTCATGTTACTGCAAAATATAAGAATTTAAATATACCTGTTGTCGATTTCGAATCATTAGAATTAAGAAATTCACCAATTATAAATATGCTAGCTTTTGAGCCAGATAAAGTAGATGCTTTTTTAAATTGTGGATATTATACAGGAATAAATCTTTTACAAGCTTTAACAAACAAAAAGGGAAAACTAAAAGATCTCCCTCCATATTCTTCTTTAGAATCATTAGGAATCAATTTTATTCCTGAAAGACTATTGACAATTGATGAAATTATACTAGATGTAAAAAATGGAGAAATAAAAAATGAAAAACAAAAATATATCAAATGAAAAAATGAAAATTATCCTTGAAGAAATATCTTCGCCTGACGGCAAATATTTTGGGGGAGTTACAGCATATCTTTGTGCTGAATTCGCATTGGCTTTATTAGAAAAATTAAATTTTAGAATTGCTAGAAAAAATGATGAAAATTCAAGTTTCTTTTTAAATAGTGGAAAAAAAGCATCATCTTTAAAAGAATATTCTGACTACTTAGCTTCTAATGATGGTGATATTTTCAAAAAAATGTTCGAACTTCCTCAAGAAGAAAAAAATATTTTTTTAAAAAATGTCATAATTGAACAAAATAAATTTTTAAATGAAATACTTCTCCTCCAAGAAGATATAAAAAAAGCCTGTTCGATAATTAAAGGAAGTGTGAAAGAAGACTACTTTATGGTTGATGAAATATTAACTTCTTCATACAAAAATATTAATACTATTATTAAATTTGAAGAAAAAAAGATTAAATAATTATTCCATAATAATCGACATTATTTGATTAATTTCTTTACAAAAGCGCTTTCTTAATGATACTATTAATTAGTAAGTGTTATTACTGAGGTTTTGCTATGGCAACTAATAATGAAAAAGTTGAATCAATCAAAGAATTGAAAATTTTCTTAAAATATATGATTGAACACAACAAAAAACATTTTTTAGAAATGCAAGATCTTGAAAAGAAAATATCTTCTATCAATAAATCTGCCGATAACAAATTTTTAAGTGCCATGGATTCTTTCCAAGAAGGAATAAAAAAATTAGAAGATACCTTCGATATAGTTAAAGAACTTTGATTATGTGTCTATCTACTGCCTATTTAAATAAAATGGATTCTAAATCAATACTGATGAATAATGTCATGAAAATTGATTATAAGAATGGTTTTTATTATCTTACTGATTTAATGGAAAGAACAATGGAGATAAAAGGTAAATTATTGTCAGCCAATCTTGTCGATGGCTATGTTATTTTCCAGGAGGAATAATATGGAAAAAAAGACAGTTATTATTGCCTTTTGTGGAAAAGGCGGAGTTGGAAAAACTTCTATTTCCGCTCTTACTATAAGATTGCTTAAAGAAAAATATCCTGATAAAAAAATTTTAGCAATAGATGCTGATCCAGCTATTGGTCTATCAACAAGTTTAGGCGTCGAAGCAGCTTCAACTGTTGACGATATCAGAAAATTATTTATTAAACATGTTGAAGATGGTGACCAAAAAGCCGCTATTGAAATGCTTGGAGAAGCCAAATATCAAATATTTGATGCCTTAGTAGAGATTAATAATATTTCTTTTCTCGCCATAGGAAGACCTGAATCCGCAGGATGCTACTGCAAGGTAAATGCATATTTAAAAGAAGTAATCAATTTAATTTCAAAAAATTATGATTTTGTTGTCATCGATGGAGAAGCGGGAATAGAACAAATAAACCGCAGAGTCATGGAAAAAGTTACACACTTAATTTTAGTTAGTGACGCTTCTAAAAAAGGCTTAGAAGTAACAAAAACCATCGAAAAAGTGGCCAGAGAATTAGTTATGTTTGAAAAAGTTGGTTTAATTATTAATAGAGTTACTTCTATGGATATTGTAGAACATCTAAATTTAGGAGATTTAAATCTTTTAGGAGTTATACCTGATGACCGAAATATGACTCTAAGTGATGTTAGAGGAGATTCGATTTTCATGCTAGATGAAAAATCGCAATTTGTTCAAGAAACCAAAAAAGCTCTAAAAAAATTAGAAATATTATAAAGGGGAAGCTATGAAAGATTTAAAACATTTGTATTATTTTGAACGACTTTTAGATGATGCTAATAATGAGTTAGTTCGTCAAGCCAAAGAAGAAGGAAAAAAATGTATTGGAAGTGTTTGCTATCAAATACCAGAAGTTCTTCTTAATTTACCTGGAACTTTTTCTGTTCGTTTAAGAGCACCAAGAACTGGATCATTAGAGATGGGAACGTATTACCTTACTTCCTTTCTTTGCGAATATACTAGAGCTTTGTTAGAAAGAGCTATAGAAGGCGGATATCAATTTTTAGATTGCATTTTAGCTCCAGATGGTTGCACTATGATAAATCGCTGCGTTGAAAACATGGAATTATTAAAAACCATGCCTGATGAAAAATTCTTCTTTGAATATTTAGAAGTTCCAATGAAAGCCGATGATAACGGATTATCATTATATGTATCAGAATGTCGAGAAAAAGTATTGAATTCATTGCATAATCATTTTGGTATTGATGTATCTGATAAGTCTTTGAGAAAAGCTGTAGAAGATCACAATGAAATCTGTAAATTAATAACTGAAATCGGTGAATACCGCAAAGAAGATAACCCAAAAATTACTGGGTATGAATTCCATATATTAACAATGGCAACTTATGTATGTCCACATTATTTATTAATAGGTAAACTTAAAGAAACATTAGAAGAATTAAAAACTCGCGTGCCAGATGAAAAGAAAAAATTCCGTGCTCGAGTTGTCGTAGTTGGTTCTGAAGTAGATGATGTTGATATGATTAAATTAGTAGAAGAATCTGGGGCTCTTGTTGTTGCCGATCGTTTTTGTTTCGGCTCTTTGCCAGGTCGTGAAGTTATAAAATTAAACAATACTGAAGACGTTTTAACACAAATCTGTCGTCATTATATGTACGCTTGCATGTGCCCTAGACATATGAATATGGATAAAATTAAACACAGAAAAGCTTATGTCGATGAAATTGCCAAAGAATATAAAGCTGATGGAATCATCTATGAACAAATGAAATTCTGTGATCCATGGGCCTATGAAAGAATGACAGGAACTTATATCCTTCGTGAAGAATATAAATACCCAGTTTTATCAATCGATAGACCTTATTCTGTAGGTAGTTCTGGTCAAATAAGAACTCGTGTTCAAGCTTTCGTTGAAAGCATTGAAATTAAAAAGATCCAAGGAGGTACCAAATAATGGGAAAGAAAGTAGGAAGCGAAAAACTTGGTAGCTTCTATAGCGGTGGAAGAGTAAGAAAACGTAGAGAATGGAGAGGCATTAAAGATACATTCTATGATTATTGCTGCTGATTAAAAATAATGTGGATGTTAGCTAAATTCATTGTTAAACCAGCAAACTTAAAAGGATTTTTCCGCTATCGTTGGATGCTGAACTATTTAGCTGTTCCAATGATGATTGATAAACACACTGTTGGTTTAAGAGGAGAACATTTAAGAATTGCTCATGCCGAATATGATTTGGTTGCTCAAGACGTTGCACAATTATTAAATAGATGTTTCCACGCTGATAGACGCTGTGGCAACAATGAGAAATTATCTAAGAAAATCGTTGTTCTCGATGAAAATGAAATGTTCTGCATCATGTGTGGTTTCCCAAATCTTTATGCAGTAAGCTGGGAAACTGCTGCTGTTTATGTCTCTGTTCTTTTAAATGGTTCTGCAGTCACTCATTATCTTGACGTTGTACAAGAAATGGGGATGCCTGGAGATGTTTGCCCAATGCCAGCTGCTGAAGCAGGTGTAGCTATCGATGAAGATATGCCAATATTTGGTGCTTGTGCCATTCAATGTAATACAACTTGCGATGGATCTTTAATGGGCAATGGAATAATGGCTAGAAAATATGAAGAATATGGTATTCCAACATTCCAAATCGCCGCACCTTTAAGACATACTGAAAAAGGTGTTCAAAAATACGCTGCGCAAGAAATACGTAATGCAATTGCTTTCATTGAAAAACACACTGGTGAGAAATGGGATTGGCATCATTACTTTGAATGTGCAAAAAGATTCAACGAAGAAACAAGAAATCGTGTTGGATGGATGGAAATGTCAAGAACGATGTATCCACAAGTCATCGGTGCAAATTTAGCTCTTTATTCTGAAACTACTTATATGGCTGTTGCTGGTAGAGCTGAAGCCTTTGTTAAAGCTGATAGAAAAATAACTAAGTTAGCACAAAAAGCTTTCAACAGAAAAGCAATGATTGTTCCTGAATATCGCCATAGAGCAATAATTTGGGGTGTTCAAGCTCAATTTTATACTGATTTTCTCCCTTGGTTACAAAATTGCTGGGGAATATTACCTTTGGTCGATATGTTGAGTTTAGTCTATTTTGATCAAATTTCAGAAGATGATCCTGAACAGGCTATCTATGATATCGCTAAACTTTATGAAGAGATGATCATGAGAAATCGTACTCATGGTGGTTATGAAGTATTATTAGATGACCTTTGGAGATTCTGTGAATACTACAAGGCTGATATGGTTATTCTTTGGGAGCATATTGCCTGCAAAGCTTTGGATGGTATGCATGGATTATTCGAACAAAGAGCAAGAGAACATGGAATTCGCTTAATTTGGGTCAATCACGATCTCATGGATCCTCGTGTTATTTCCAAACAAAGTGTAAGAGATGATGTCAATAGATACATGCGTTCTGTGATGAGAGAAGAACCAATTGATCCAAGCTTAGAAATAATAGATGATGCCAAATCATGGTAACGGAGGAAAATAAAATGAAATATTTTGGTGGTTGTGATTCAGGTAGTACATATACAAAATGTGTAATTATTGATGAAAACGGAAAAATGGTAGCCAATATCACTTTAAGAAGCCGTATCAATTCTGTTTTAAGTGCTGAGGATGCTTTAAATCAAGCTATAGAACAAGTTTCCGATTTACATTCTCCTAAAGATTTAACATATTTAGTCGGAACCGGATATGGTAGAAACAAAGTTCCTTTTGCCGATGAAAACATTTCAGAAATTTCTTGCCATGCTATGGGCGTTCATGTTGCTGATCCTAATGTAAAAGCAATTATCGATATCGGCGGACAAGATGTTAAAGGTATAGCAGTCGATAAAGATGGAACAGTTTTAAACTTTGCAATGAATGATAAATGCGCAGCTGGTACAGGAAGATTCTTTGAAGCCATGGCAAGAGCATTTGAAATGGATTTAGATCAATTTTCCAAACTTTCATTAAAAGCTAAAAATATAATTCCTATCACTGCACAATGTACAGTTTTTGCTGAAAGTGAAGTTATTTCTTTAGTCGGCGAAGGAAAACCTATGGATGAAATTGCTGCTGGTATTGAATTTTCTGTTGCAAAACGTTGCTTTGTTATGGCAAAAAAAGCCGGTGCTGTTGATAATGTTACATTAACAGGCGGATGTGCTAAAAACGAAGGATTAAAAGAAGCTATTGAAAAAGTATTACACTTAAAAGTAGTAAACTTGCCTATCGATCCACAATTAATGGGTGCTTTAGGCGCTGCTGAATTCGCCCGTCAAAAAGGTTTAGCAAAGTAGGTCATTATGATAATAGGAATAGCATTAATTGTTCTTTCTTGGACATTATTTAAATCATTAGGCTTGTTTTTATGGGCTAGTATTGTTCTTACAGTCGTCGGATCAATTTTAGCTTTCTTCGGTTTATTATTTATAGTTTATTTCTTCAATTTAGATATGAAATTAACATCATTTTTAGAATCTAAATTTATCAAACTCTATGATAAAAAGAAGAAAAATCGTAAAATTTAAATATGAATATATTTGATGGTATCATTGATGAAATATTAAAAATAACAGCAGAATATCATCAAATTTCTTATGAATATAAAATTGCAAAAAATTTTATTGAAGAAAGCAATCAATTTTTCTTCAAAAACGATATTGGCATAGCATTAGGTGGAGAACAAAAATTTGGATTGAGTTCGACACTTGTTACAAGCAATTTAAACTATGTAAAAACTGATACAATTACAATAATTGGAAATGAATTAAGCGATTTAGAAAAAACAACAGATTATGCCCGTATTGTAATAGCAGAAATAGATGATAGCAAATACAAGTCAAGCAATGATATTTATCAATTAGTAAGAAAAATTGATTATGCAAGATACCATTTTAATTTAAAAGGGGTAATGCTAAGAGCTTCTTCGATGAATAAAAAAGAAAGCTTAATTATTAATAAAACTTCTTTAAAAAACGGAATCAAATTGCAAGACATTGCTGAATACATGATAAATATTTATAAGAAAAATAGTGCAATTAAAAAAGTACATTTAATTTTCATCAATCAAAATAACTTTCCATATAACAAATTAGAAGATATATGTGAGAAAAGCGAAAATATCACAAAAGCCTTGGATCACTTAGCAAATAATATAAAAATGGATTGCCATTCTTGTTCACTTCAAGTTGTTTGCAATGAAGTTGAAAAGAAAGTTAAAGAAGATTTTCAATAAGATTTAACTTTAAATATGACGTAACTGCATTTATTTGCAGTTACGTTTTTTATATATGATTTTATTCCAAATCTTTAATTAATAATCTTTTGTATAAATTATCAATTAAGAAAGATCCCAAAGGAGCAGTTATTAAAATAGATATTACTGCCGCAATTAAAACGATTGTACCACAAGGAAGATTTTCGGCTAAAGCAATACCTCCAATTGAAGCTTGAACAGTTGCTTTTGGCATATAAGAAATTACAATAAATATTTTTTCTTTCCAAGAATATTTGGTAAACAAAATAGAAATAATAACTCCAATACTTCTAAAAATTAAAGCGATAAAAATCAATCCAATTATAATAGCACCTTCTTTAGAAAAAGCATATTTGACTTCTGTAGCTATTCCAACAAGTGTAAATAATAGTATTTCAAAACCATTCCATAGAGAATTATAAGTTTTTTGAATTTGCTCAGCTTTATCCTTTTTCTTAAATCTAATTATAATTGCCATAACAATTATTGCTAGCAATGAAGAGATACTAAAATATACCTTCAAAAAATTTTCTAAAGTTATCATTCCAAAAGAAATTCCCAACATTATTATCACATTTCCTACGTTATTAATATTAAATTTTGAAATAATGAAAAGCATAATTATTCCACCTAAAAGTCCTAATATTACACCCGTAATAATACTTATAGGAATTTGAGATAAAGTCCAAGCATCAAAAGAATTGCTACTAACTAAACTTTTAAAAGAATAAAACAAAACAATAACAAAAATATCATCGCAAGAAGAACCAGCTAAGATCAATTCAGGAACATGATGTTTTTTTCCATACCCTTCATTGATTAAATTGATCATTCGAGGAGCAACAATTGCTGGAGATACAGCTGCAAGAACCGATCCTAAAAGCATTGCTTCTAAATAAGATATTTTCAATAGAATTGGGCCAAAGATTGTAATTCCTAATATTTCAAAACTAGCCGGTACAAAACACATTAAAAAAGCTGGTCTTCCTATTTTTTTCAAAGTACTTAAATCTAATGATAACCCACTTCTAGTCAATATTATAACCAAAGCAATTTGACGTAAATAAGAAGAAATACTCAATAGATTTTCATCGGCAATATTAAGCAAAGAAGGTCCTATTAAAATACCCAAAACAATATAAAAAATTATTTTTGGAATTTTAATTTTTTCAAAAAGATATCCTCCTAAAAATCCAAAAAAGAAGATGATAAATAATGATAAAAATATGTTCATAATTCTCCTTCTAGCTATAGAAAAAGCTGATGTTCTATAGCAAAAAAACTATAGACGTCATCAGCAATATTGCAGTTCTCTATCACTAGATGGAAGACATCATTTCCATAGATATTATACTACAATTTAATTTAAAGAATAATTTATTATTTAAGAAGTTCTTTTTGCATATCTTTACTAGCTTCGAGAAATCCTTTTAAAACTTTCTCATAATACTTCTTGTATTCTTCATTTTTGATTTTATTTATATTTTTTTCTAACATTGCATTTTCTCTTGAAGAATCCAATACAGGTAATTTATTGGCAATTTTATAAATTGCAACATCTTTTACAATATCCATTCTTTTTTCGAATAATCTAATTATCTCTGTATCTATCAAATCTATTTCTTCACGTGCTTTAATTAAATCTTTCATATTTAAACCTCATACCAATAATAAACCTAACGGATATCCGATTAATAATGCTGCTAAAACAGATATAGCCATAACTGTTGATCCATATATTAAAACATCTTTTGTCGTACAATATTCACTTCCTGCAGTTATCGCAATATGTGGCATTGATGGTGGAGTTGCAAAAGCAAAACTCGACATCATTCCTATCAAACAGATAACAGCATTGATATTCAAAGAAGAAGAAGGCATATTCATCATAATTGATGAAGCTATTGTCGCTACTAAAGTTGCTGTAACCATATTTGAAGATAAGTTAGTTTGAATTGCTGCCCAGACAATAAAAATAATTAATAATAATATTTCTGGAATATTTCCTAAAGAATTTCCTAAACTATTTTGTAAAAAAGTTTTTATACCGATAGCATCATTTGTTAGAGCACTGCCTAAAACTAATGTTGCGGCACACATTATTAAACTTCCCCAAGGTACTCCATTTTTAAAAGCATCATCGATTTTAATTATAGGTTTATCATCTATACGTATAATACATAATAATAAAGTACCTAGCAATGGTGGCATAGCAGTACCATATTGATTTATAAAATTATAAAACGCTGGAGAAATTTCTTTAAATAAGGAAGGAATAATCCAAAGAAGAATAACTATTCCAAATATACTTACTGTAAATATATCCTTTTTGCTTACTTTTTCTAAATTTTCTTTTAATTTTGAAATATCCACCTTACTCAACTTATTTTCATCAATTTTTAAAAATATCCTAAAGACAACAAGCATAAGTAAAAATGTAACTAAACCTACTGGAATTGCTAAACCCATATATGCTATAGGAGAAATTGTTATATTCGCCGCATTCATAGCAAGAATAGGAAAAACATGAGCAATAGGAGTCATGCCACTGCTTATTGAAACTGTAAAAGCCAAACCAAGCATTAAAATTTTAGCTATTTTATCTTCTTTTTCTATGTTTGCTAGTTCAAATATTTCATTTAATATCGGTAAAATAATAACGAACAAAACTGATGGTGAAATAAATAATCCCAAAATTAAAACAGCTGATAAAAACAAAAATGTAAACCAATAATCATTCTTTCTCGCCAGTTTTAAATTGATAAAATAAATAGCTACTCTTTTTATCAAAGAGGTTTTAGATAATGCATAAGTACATATAAACGTGAATAGAAGAAATATAAATGTAGAATTTCCAAAACTCGATGAAAATACTTTAGCAAAAGAAAGGTTTTCTAAAAAACTTAACGAAAAAATACAAAGCAAACTCGGCCAATCAATACCTATTGTCAACCAAAGAATTAAAGAGCCAAGAAATATACTTAAAACTCCTACAGCATCGCCAGATAAATTAGGAATAGGAATAAATCTCCCAAAAAAACAAAGTACAACACAGATAGGAATGATAATCATCCTATAAATTTTATTATCTTTTAATTTCATATTATTTTTTCTTGCGCAGAATATCATTTTTTCTTAAAGGTAAATCTGTTTTTATCCATACTCTTTGTTTAACCTTTTTTATTTCTTGAAGCAATATTCCGTTTTCATCCTTTACTTCTTCTACCTTAATTTTTTTGCAAAAGCAATCACTAGGAGATAAAACTTCTAATTCATCACCAACAATAAATTTATTTCTATGTTCAACTTGAACAAAGCCATCTTTTGCATCTTCCACAACTATAGCAACATAATCATAAGTTTGCGCAAGTAAAGAAGAATCTTTATTTGTTTTTTGATTGCTATTGAAATAAAAGCCTGTTGTAAAAGAACGATTAGAGGTTTTTTGTAATTCTTTAATATAGTCAAAATCTGGTTCTTTATTATCTAAATAATTATCTATAGCTCTTCTATATGCATTAACAACAGTTGCAACATAATAAGTGGATTTCATTCTACCTTCTATTTTAAAGCTAACTATTCCAGCTTCAGAAAGTTCTTTGATATGTTCAATCAAACACATATCCTTACTATTTAGAATGTAAGTTCCTCTTGCATCTTCTTCAACAGGAAAATATTCATCTATAGGATTTTGTTCATTTTTAGAATATAGTGCATAATTCCAACGACAAGGTTGTGCACAAGCCCCTCTATTAGAATCTCTTCCCACAAAATAATTTGACAATAAACATCTTCCGCTATATGAAATACACATTGCGCCATGGCAAAAGCACTCGATATCTATATTTTCACCAACTGCTTCTTTAATTTCTTTTATTTCTTGAACATTCAATTCTCTGGCCAAAACCAAACGTTTTGCTCCTAATTTTACCCATATTTTAGCAGATTCTTTATTGGTTATATTAGCTTGTGTTGATACATGCAATTCTAAGTTTGTATATTCTTTAACTAAATGAGCAATTCCAAGATCGCTGACAATTACGCCATCAACATGCACCGAATCTAAATATTTAAGATAATCAACCATACCAGTAAAATCTGCATTGTGAGCTAAAATATTAACAGTAATATAAACTTTAACATTATGTTCATGGCAAAATTCAACTGCTTCTTTGATTTCATTTTCATCAAAATTGCTTGCCAAAGCTCTTAATCCAAATTTCTTTCCGGCAAAATAAACAGCATCAGCGCCAAAATAAACAGCCGCTTCTAATCTTTCTTTGTCTCCTACTGGAGCTAATAATTCTAATTTTTTCATAACATATATATAATACTTTAAATTTACCGATGTTTAAATATCTAAAAGATGTTAAAATAATCACATGGATAAAAAAAATGAATTATTATCTCCCGTTGGGAGTCCCGAAGCCTTTTATGCAGCAATAAGCAACGGATGCAACGCCGTTTATCTTGGATTAGATAAATTCAGTGCCCGAGCATATGCTAGAAATTTCAGCTTAGATAATTTAAAAGATTATATAGATTACGCTCATTTAAGAGATGTTAAAGTCTTTGTCACAATGAATACTATTTTATATGATGAAGAATTAAAAGAAGTTTATAACACTATTGATCAATTGGCAAAAATGAATGTTGATGCGATTATTGTTCAAGATTTAGCCATTATTAATTACATAACCAATCATTACAAAACTTTAGAAGCCCATGCTTCAACTCAAATTGGTATAGATGATTATCATGGTGCAAAAATAATGAAAAATATGGGCGTGAAAAGAATTGTTTTTGCTCGTGAAACACCCATAAAAACAATGGAAGAAATAAAAAAAGGCTTAGGAATTGATATTGAAGCCTTTATTCATGGTGCACTTTGCGTCTGTTACTCAGGCAATTGTCTAATGAGTTCAATGATTGGAGAAAGAAGTGGAAATCGCGGACGTTGTGCTGGATGTTGCAGACAAGTTTATACTCTTATTGATACTTTAAATAATACTAATGTTAAAACTGGTTATCTTCTTTCGATGAAAGATCTCAATGCCTCTTCATTTATAAAAGAAATGAAATTTGTCGATTCCTATAAAATAGAAGGAAGAATGAAAGAACCTTTATATGTAGCTAGTGTTACAAACACTTACCGCCATATTTTAGATGATCAAAAAATAGATTCCGATGCTCTTAATAAAGTCTTTAATCGAACATACACAAAAGGTTTTATGTTCGGAGAAAATAGTTCGAATATTACAAATATTGAAAGACCAAATAATTTTGGATATGAAATTGGAAGAGTTGTAAAAGTCCATAAAAATAAAGTTTGGATTAAACTATTTAAAAAGCTCAATAAAGGCGATCAAATCAGAATAGAAACAAAAAATCCATTTGAAGAAATTAGTATACCTGTTTTAAAACTTTTCGATGCCTCTTTTAATCCTTGTGAATCAAGCGATAAAACAGTCATTATATATTCCGATGAAAAAGTCGATTTAAATGCTAAAGTATACAAAACTAAAGATATTAAATTTGTTGAAGAAATAGAAAAAAGTCTTACCAACAAAGAATATAAAAAAATTATTATTAATATGGAAGTTACTGGTCATATCGGTCAACCTTTGCTTTTAAAATTAGAATGCCAAAATTATAAAGCTTACGCCAAATCCGATAACATTATCGAACAAGCTATATCTTTGCCAACTACTAAACAAAACATATACGACCAATTGAATAAACTTAATAATACACCCTATAGAATAGGAAACTTCATAGTTAATCTAGATGATAAAGCGTTTATTCCTCTAAAAGAAATCAATGAACTAAGAAGAAAAGCTATAGCCAATTTGGATTCCATAAGATTATATAGAAAAACAAGTTTAAATAAACCTAATAATATAATTCCTCAAAAATTTGATTTACATCGACCTGAAATTTCAGTTCAAGTATATACACAAGAACAATATGAAGCTGCCAAAGAATTAGAAATAGAACACATCTACTATAAAAATTTTATCCATCGCAACAATCCTAAATATATCGATGATGACAAAGAAATATTATTCGGAGGATTAGGCTCTATCGATTACTATAAAGATAAAAATAAAATTTTAGTCTCCGATTATTCTTTAAATGTTACAAATTACGAAACTGTTGCAATATTATCTTCTTTAGGAGTCAATAGAATTACTTTATCCCAAGAAATTTGCAAGGATAATATAAATAAGTTAATAGAAAATTATTTTTCAAAATATTTAACATATCCTAATTTAGAATTGATTGTCTATGGACGAACATGCTTAATGCATTCTAGATATTGTCCATTAAAAAGATTAAATATGTGTGGAAAATGTAAAATTAATAAATATGCATTAAAAGATCGTTTTGCTACCTTTCCTATAACTTTTAATTCAGATTGCACAACAAATATATGGAATAGCAAAATATTAAATAATATGGATGAAATTCAAAATATAATAGGCGTAAATTTCTTTAGATTAGTCTTTACTACCGAAACGAAAGAAGAAACTTTTAAGATTATCAGCAATTTTAAAAATAGTCTTAAAAACAATGAAAAATCTAATTCTTTTGACAAAAAGAATCACACCCATGGTCATTTCTTTGAAAATCCACTCTAAAATTAAAAAATCATCTTGTTATAGCATTTCAAGATGATTTTTTTGCGTAAAGAAAAATAAACGCTTACAATTTAAATTATTTTCATAATTTAAATTTTTATAAAAATATATTTTAAAAATTAATTAAAAAATAGCAAAAATACTTTTAATATGCACTTATTTTTATAAAAAACAAGAGTTGTTTTTACAAAATTTTAATGTTAATCTCAATTATGAGAGGGAAAAAAATGAAATCAAAATTTAAATCAGTGTTATGCTCTATTATCTTCCTTGCAAGCCTTACAGGCTGCAGAATTCAAGAGCCACATGTCCACAGCGAAGTTACAAGATATGATGATTCATACCATTGGAATATTTGCGAAATTTGCAACGAGATAACATCAACAAAAGTCGAACATAATTTTAAAGAAGAAACTATAAAAAATCCTACTTGTACCGAAAAAGGAGAAAAGAAATTAAAATGTGAATGTGGATATGAAAAAAATATCGAAGTAGATGCCACAGGACATAAATTCAATAAAAATTATGAATTTGATGAAAACTATCACTTTCATAAGTGCTTAGATTGTGGAGAAAAAAAAGATATTGAATCTCATGATTTAAACGAAGAAATAATCGATGAACCTACTCCTATTTCCGAAGGCAAAAAAAGAATTTATTGCAATAATTGCAATTATGAAAAAGAAGAAATATTAAATAAACTCCCTTTAGTTGAAACGACCATTGAAATTCTTCCCGATGAAGTTAACGAGCATCCTTATTTGGAGATGAATGGTGTATATTTAAATGAAACATATCCAACAGAATTTACAATTGAAAAAAATGGTGGATATATTAAATCTGATAAAATAGGAACCATAGCTGAAATAAGTGTTCACTTATATGGATACTATAATAATTTAAAAATATATGATGATATTTCAGATGGAAATTTATTAACCGGCGAAAAGACATATTTAACCGATGGTGATAATTCTGGATATTTATATACTTATACTTTAAACGACAGCGATTCTTTCCGAATTGAAAACCCTAGCAATTATGATACTAATGCTTATTTTATCAAAATCAAACATACTGGTTATGTTGAAGAGCCAAAATATGAAAAAATATCAATTGAAAAAGCTTTAGAAATCGGAGCTTCACTAACAGGAATTGATGAAAATAAATATATTATTAAAGGTACAGTTACAAGCATTGATAATAACTACATCACATTGAGCGATGGAAGCAAATCTATTGTCGTAGAAAATAAATCTATTAAGAAAAATCTCAATCCTGATTATTTCGTTGAATTAAAAGGAAAAATTGAAAATAGAAATGGTCAAATATTATTTGTCAATCCTTCATTGATATCTTATAAGGCGGCAACATATACTGTTGAAGTACAATCATCACAAAATGGTTCTATTCAATTAAATAAATATTCAAATATAAATTTCGAAGAAAAAATAAATGTAACAATTTTACCTGATGAAGGATACAAAATTAAATATCTTTTCCTCAATGGCCAAAAACAAAATTTCTATGATAACAAATCTTCTTTATTAATAACACAAAATTCAATCATAACAGCTGTATTTGTTAAAGATTATGGTCAAAACACTATCGAATCTGAATATGTTTTCTCATCATATGAAGAAGGAGAAGATAAAAAATATCAGGAAGAACATAAACTAGATAGCAATACAAAAATTACAATTACCAATTCATTCTTCTCCTCAAATTTAACAATATATGAAAAAGGAGAGGCTTTAATTGAATCAAATGGAATAATCAAAGAAATTACTTTAAACACAAATTCAAATTCTGGAACATTAAAAGTATATGGAGCAGAAAAGGGAAAAGGTTTTATTGAAATAAAAACTATTGAATTAGATGGCTCAAAACAATATATCTTAGATATTTCTAATGAAAACTATACATTTATAAAATTAGTTTCTGAAAAAGAAAATATCTCTTTCGAATCATTTTCAATGGTTTATGAAACTGATGATAATGCCGAAGGTTTTGTAATTCATAGTGTAGAAATGGTTGGAACTTACGGCGATTCAAATTTAATAACTTATAAAAACTTCGATATTTTAATCGATGGTGGAACCGCTTCTGATTCCAGCAACGTTAAAAAAGTAATCGATACTTATGTTCTTGATGGCGTCTTAGATCTTTTGATTATCACCCATCCAGATTCTGATCACTATGGTGGCATTACTTCAGGAAATCCTTTCCAAAATTTAACCAATATCAATATGATGATAACTGGAGATCATTCTTCTAACGATCAAATTGTCAATAATGTATCATCCAAATTCCCAGATGTTGAAGTCTATAATATTCTAGAGCTCGTCAATACAGAAAAGAAAATACATACTTTAAAAGTTGATGATGATTTTTCAATCGATTTCTTCTGGCACGAAGGCTATACATTATCGAGTAAAAATAACCAATCCGTTGCTACGATGATTAAATATAAAAATACCAAATTATTCATGGCTGGTGATATGGAAAAAGCTGAATGCAATAGATTCATGCCAGTTTATCCAAATTTAACTTCACCTGAAGACTTTGTTATTTTCAAAGCTCTTCATCATGCTTCCAATGGTTCAAACGAAACTAATTTCATTGAATATATCAAACCTGACTTTGCATTTGTTACCGCTGGAATGAAATTGTCAGATCCAAATAAAACTCCAAACTATAGAGCCCATCCATATCTTGATGCTTCTATAAGAATTGGAAATTATACCAACAAATATTACTGGAGTGGTATTTGTGGTCAATTGAATATTTCCTGCAATGGCTATACTGCTACCGCTAAAGGCCTTGGAAGAAGCAAAGATTATTACGTTTACGATAAAAATACTGGAAATTACATTTTAGCCGATAAAGAAAAAGAAAAAGATGTTACCTACTTTGAATCTTATTTCTACCAAAATGCAGTACTAAATATGGATAAACCAAATCTAGCAAATATTAAACTATTTGCATAATAAATGTCTTCTATAAATGAAATTAAATAAATATATCATTATTAAAATATTTATCTTTTTAAATTTGATTTCATTGCACTTCTTAAATTAAGTTAAGATATAAATAAAGTTTTTGATTTTCAATTATGGTATTATAAAAGCATGAAATATGCAAAAAAATATGTTGATTCTATATTTTTTCCTATAACATTAGGAATAATATCTTTAATCGGTTGGGTTTTAAATTTTAATATACCATCCGCTATCATTTCAGCTATTTTATGCTTTTTGCCATTATTTGGAAAAGATGGCAGAGGATATTTATCATTAGTTCTTTTAGTTCCTGCCATGGTTTATAATCCTATTAGTTTCAATAATATCGACTTAGGGCTTTTTATCTTTGCGTGCACAATTGTTATTTCGTTGACTCTATTTATCATTATAAGACGACCAAAGTTTCGTTTTGGGCGAATTGCAATATCTTTAATACCTCTTTATGCAATATTTGTAATTTCATTAATTATTCAATTCTCCTTTGGTACTCCTATATATAAAGAATCCTTGTACTTTTTACTAGGTTTATTTTTCATTTTATTATTCTATCTAATTTTTGTTCCTATTTTATATGGTGATAATGTTTTTGAATATTTTTCAAAAAGTCTAATCATTTTAGCAACTCTGATATCTCTTCAAGTTTTTATTTTCTATGGAAGAATAGGCTATGAGAATGTTGGAACAACAATAAATATAGGTTGGATTCAATCTTCAACAATGGCAAGTTCAATTTTAGTAATTACTTTGCCTTTTATCTCATTTTTCTTCAGCAAAAAAAAATGGTGGTATCTTCCTATACTTGCTATTTTAATATCTGCCATTTATCAATTGAGAACTGTCAGTGGTATTCTTTGTACAATATGTATAATTATTCCTTTAATTTTCTTTACTTTTAAAAATTATAAATATTGTCCATATTACATTATTTTTTCCATATTCGTTTTTGGAATTGCCTTATCCATATTGTTCTTTGTCAATGATACATTCGTCGATGTCATGATTTCTAGCTTAAGATATTTATCAACTTTTTTAAAAGGGGAAATACCTGCCCATCAACTTGGAATCGAATTATTTTTAAAACAGCCAGTATTTGGTCCTTCAATCAACGCTTTAAGCAATATTCTAGGAGTCGATGAAGGATATATTAGGCTTTTAGATAATACAGTTGTCACGACATTAGTAATGGGAGGAAGTTTTGGATTAGCTTTTTACTTTTTCCATTTGGTCAATATTTTTACTCTAGCTTTTAAAAAGAAAAATCCTTATCAATTATTTTTCTTAATATTTTTATTAGCAGTTGAATTGATAGGTCTAGTTGATAATACAATTTACAACCTATTTTTTAACTTTATTTACCTATTTATCATGGCTGCTTATGAATCTTCTACAAGAATTCCTGATGTTTTTATTGAACAAAAATTCTTTTCGTGTTATCTTAATAGAGGGAATTATTAAAATCATTCCCAAAAAGTGAATTTGTAATTTTTTTTAAAAAAATCCAATAAAATTTACAAACAAATTCTTTATATGTTAAGAAGAGAAATCTTCTTCTAAAAATTGCAAATTAATTCTTACATAAAAATTCCTTTTGCTCATGGCTATAGTGATAAACTATAGCCCTTTTTTATAATTAAATAAATAGATATTTAAATAAACAAAAAAGAGGATGAAAATCAAATCAGATTTCACCCCCTTATCAATTAATATTTTAATTTAAGCTTTTTTAAAATCAGGTATTTCTCCTGCAGCTAATTTTTCTTTAATAGTCTTTTCTAAAATTTCAGCAACTTCAGGATTTTCACGAACATAAGCCACTGCATTAAGTTTACCTTGACCTATTCGTTCTTCTCCATAAGAGAACCAAGCTCCGCTTTTCTTAATAAGACCAAAAGCGATTGCGATATCAGTAACTTCTGTAATATGATCAAGACCTTTTCCATAAATAATAGAAGCTTTTACAGTTTTAAATGGTGGAGCCACTTTATTTTTTACAACTTTAATAGTTACGCCATTCCCATAAGCACTGCCATCAGAAGTCTTTAAAGTTTCTGTTCTTCTTATATCTAAACGAATTGAGGCATAAAATTTTAATGCACGGCCACCAGAAGTAGTTTCATTTCCACCTGGCGCATAACTAGGCATTGTACTCATCTTTTCACGAATTTGATTAATAAAAATTATTGTGCACAATGATTTATTTAAAACTGGTGCCATTCTTCTTAACGCCTTGCTCATAAGACGAGCTTGAAGACCAATATTATTATCTTCTAATGTTCCTTCAACTTCTGCTTTCGGAACTAAGGCTGCTACAGAGTCAACAACAATCAGATCAATAGCTTGAGAGGAAGCTAACATATCTGCAATTTCTAATGCTTGCTCACCAGAATCTGGCTGAGACAAAATTAATTCATCAATATCTACACCAAGTACCTTAGCGTATTCAGGATCAATAGCATGTTCAGCATCTATAAATGCAGCTCTGCCTCCTGCTTTTTGACATTCAGCAATAGCTTGCAATGCTAATGTAGTCTTACCTGAAGATTCAGGACCATAAATTTCTATAATCCTTCCTTTAGGATATCCTCCAACACCTAAAGCATTGTCAAGCATAATAGATCCGCTTGGAATAACACTGACATCAACAACAGCTCTATCACCTAGTTTCATGATAGAACCCTTACCAAATGTAACTTCAATCTTCTTTAATGTTTCTTCTAATCTTTCTTCAGCTGAAGAATCATCAAGTTCTACGCTTTTTGTTTTCTTTGTTGCCATAATTCTAATCTCCTATTTTATAAAAGCAATTTTTCAATATTTTTTTACAAAACTATCCAATTAATTCATAAAGTTTTTCTAAAGCAAATTCAACACATTTTTTTCTGACATTGTTTCTTTCATCGACAATATTCAATTCATATGTATAAATTTTTCCTTTTAAATAAATTGAAATATATATAAGTCCTACCGGTTTTCCTTCTGAAGGTTCAGGACCTGCATTACCAGTAAAACTAACTCCGACATTGCAATTTAATTTTTTTACGCCATTAATAACCATTTCTTCGGCAGTTTTTCTAGAAATAGCTGTATATTTTTCAAGAGTTTCTTTTTGTACACCTATAATATTTTTTATTTCGTTGCAATAAGTTACAAAAGAACCTTTATAAATATGGCTAGCACCCGGAATTCCTGTAATAGTAGAAGCAAAAAGTCCCCCTGTTAAACTTTCAACAGAGCAGAGAAATAATCCTTTTTCTTCCATTTTGTGGAACAAATCTAAAATATCTACTTGGCACATTGTATGTATTTTCTTCCTCTATAAAGATAGATAAAGCCTGAAATAAGACTCATGGCACAAGTAATGCTCAACAAAACATCTAAGAATATATATGTATGTTCCTTAAATAAATAATTAAATGGAAAACCATTTAACATAACAAATGGAATAGTTACCATTTGAAATACAGTTTTTAACTTTCCAAATATATTAGCTGCAATCACTTCACCTTTAGAAGCAGCCATAAATCTTATTCCATCTACTGCTAAATCTCTTCCAATCATCAAAATTATAATCAAAGCTGGAATTCTTCCATAGCATGCTAAAAAAATCAAAGCCGAATTTACTAAGAATTTATCTGCTAAAGGATCAAAAAATTTTCCAAAATCTGTTATTAAATTATATTTTCTAGCAATTTTTCCATCAATTGCGTCAGTTGCTGAACCAACAACAAAAAGAATTGCTAAAATTAAATCAAGAATAGTAAAGCCAGTATTACCTAACGTGGTTAATATACTAGAAGCACCTACATTTGCCCAAGGAAATACAGCGAAAAATATCATAATCACCGCAATTATTAATCGTGAAATTGTAATTTTATTAGGTAAATTCATAGTAGCCTCCAAAATGAGTATCCGATCCTATAAGCCATGTTTTGTCGAGGACGACAATTTATCTAAGCCGAAGCTTGCCAATTGCAGTTTGATTCCCGCTTTTGACTTCCCTTACCAAAATTTAGGTTTCTCGCTTGAGGGGCTTTCCGCGTTTCACCCAGATGTTTCCACCTGATTCGTCACTGTGGAGCGTTACAGAATATTCCATTTCAGGAAATCTTCCGCCGTCAGGGACTCCTCCCTGCCCAAAGTTATTTTTTCCTTTGGCACAAACACTACTTTCATCTCAGAAAGTGCGAGCATGGACTTTCCTCTAGTTTCCTAGCTGTCATCCGGACCGGATTTATTATTATTTTATATTGCTTGGGTTAATACCTGCTTTAAAAAGAGCTTGTTCTAAAGTTGAAATTCTTTTTAGCAAATCTAAATTAGCCATAGATACGCTTTCATTATCAGAAATATTTTTCATTTTTTCTTCCAAAACCGCTAAATTAGCTTCAGTTGTTGTCAAACGATCTTTTAACATTTTGTTAGTTTTATTGAGATTATCAATAAGTTCGTCTGTTTTTTGAACATAAGCTTCAACTGCTTCATAATCACTAATTACAATATCTAAAAATGTATCAACTTGTGTAGCATTATAACCAGGTTTTGTTCCTTCGAAAACTTTATGAAAAACTTTATTGGAGTCCAATTTTAAATCTATCGGCATCATTAACCTCCGTCTTTTTATTTTAACATATTTACAAATTCTTAACAATAAAATAGATTTTTAAATATTTTACTGCTAATTATTCCACAATAAGTAATATGTTAGATTCTCCAGTCACTTAACAGCGATATATTTTTGTGTTAAAATATCACCCATAGCATAGCTAAACAAAAAAAGGAGATTTATAATGAATACCAATTCAATTAAATACTTTTTTCAAGATTTAATTCCATATTATATTCCTCATTGGCTTGAAGAAGGCCAAATTTGGTTAAAAAGACAATGGGATAAAATTAAAAGAAATAAATATTGCCAAATAGGATTTATTTTATTTGTATTGTCTTTCTTATGTTTCGCCACAACATATTTTACAAATATGTTTACCGTTCCTATGGGTGGTGATTATGTCTTACAAATGATTCCTTTTGCTTATAATGCTTATGATGATTGGCATTATTTCTTCCAAACAGGAGTTTTTCCTCTTTGGGACACATCAGGATTTCTCGGTGTAAACAATATTGGGGCTTATTCTTTTTATAATTTAACTTCTCCTTGGACTCTTATATATTTAATTTTTCCTAGAAATTGGATTTCACAAATTCAAGGAATTTTACAAATGGTCAAAATAACCACTGCTGGATTGTTATTCTATTGTTATCTTGGCTCTTTCAAAATGCAAGAATCAACAAAACGAATCGGAGCTATCGCCTTCGCATTCTGCGGATATATTTTCTATAATCTCTGGTTCCATTTCCTTGATGTAGTTTGTTTTTTACCTTTGCTTTTATGGGGAATTGAAAGAGTACTGAGCAAAAAAGGGAATATCGTTTTGATAATTTCTATCTGCTTATTAGGATTTACCAATTATTTCTTCATGATATGTTTTTTGATTTCCAGTATGGTGTACGTTTTCTTCAGAGTAATTCAAACTTGGAAAACTCGTTCTGGAAATGAAACTTTAAGAATTTTTGCTGAAGGTGTTTTAGGATATCTAGCTGGCGTAATGATCACAGCTGTCGTTTGGATTCCTTCATTAAAAGTCGGTTTAAATATTTCTTCAATTAGAAATGGTTCAAATTATTTCAAACAATTACTCGATGCTAAAGATTCTTTATCCTTATTAAAATTATTGTTTGTTTTCCCAACAAGTTATGAAGCCGCTTATCCTCTATCATCGTTCTTCTTTATGAACTTCAATTGTTTCTCTAGCAATTTATATCGTCCAAGATGGTATAACAACACTATGAGTTCAATCTTTGTTTTCACTCCTTTAATGCTCATGCTTGTTCCTTCAATTTTAGATTCAATAAGAACCAAAAAATGGTCTCATCTTGTCGGATGTTTTGGCACAATGCTAATGCTTTTTACTCCTTTTGCCTATTACGTATTTTTCGGTGGTTCTGCTTTATATGGCCGTTGGGAAGTTATGGCTTCTTGCTGGATGATTGTCTTTTTCTTAATTCACTTTGAAAACAGAAAAGAAATGCCTAAATACTATTTAGATATAAGTATTGTCTTTTCAATTACCATGATGATTATCACATATTTCTTAGCCGATAATATTCAAAAGAACAATACCAATACATTCTATGATCCTGATGGTCGAAACTGGGTTGTCATATATCAAATTATTTATTCTTTAATTTGCTATGTTATCATGCGCACAATGTTCAAAAAGCAACAACTTCCAAATATTGTTTTGGCTTTAGTTGCTTTAGAAGCTGTAATTCAAGGAAATGCGACAATCGTTGGTCAAGGAGTTCAAAGATATCAAGATTTAGCTGGAGGTATCAACAATCTTTCACAAGAAAGAGAAATAGTCTCTGCCTTAAATAATTACGATACAACTTTCTTTAGAATTTTTGATTCTACCGTAGATCGCGGTGCCAATAACTATCAAATGAACATCGGATACAATGGTATATCAACATTTAACACTAACTACGCTACTGATTTAAGAGATATGTTAAGATGGTCAAGAATTAATTACAATGATTCTTGGTCGATGAGTGTCAATGAAAAAAGATATAATCTTGATTCAATATTAGGCATTAAATACTATTTATTAAAAGCAGATGATGTCAACATTCCTTATGGTTTTGTCGATGTCTCAACACTTGATGCAAATGGCGATGAAGAATTAAAAAATTTACAAAATGTTCTTGAAAAGAATAAAACAAATCACAAATTATATTTAAATACTCGCTATATCGATACATTCTTTACATATGACACATTAATTTCTTCTAGTGCTATGTCCACAAGTTATGTAAATGAAAATAAAAATGAAACAGTTTACTTAAAATACGGAATAATCAATAGCGATGATTTAAAGACTTTAAAATCTGAAGATGCAAAAACATTTAATCATCTTTCTGGAGAAAATGATACTTTGAACAATTCTTCATCTTATTATTCAAAAGCAACAAGAACTTTATCAAATGCAAGTTATAATTTAGAAGTTAGAATTCCTGACTGGTCTTCTGATGGAAGTCATATTTTAGGAACTGAAAATGGAAGCTATAATGAAGTTTCTGAAATAGAAAGCGATATGATTTATACAAGATGGAATGATCTTGATAAATCCCATAGCAAAACTCCTATAGATGAAGATGGAAATGAATATGTCATCAATGGTTATCTTCCTTATTGGACAAGAATCGTAATGAATTTCAATACTCCTGTCTGCTCTGGAGCTAATCGCGATGATAAGGATTCCGGTTGCTATGTCAGTGTTAATGCTAAATTCGGCTTCAATTTAAAATTCTTCCTAATCGATGAAGATGATCAAATAATCAATTATGATCACCATTATGTTAATACCTATGATGGTTCTTATGACTGGAAATATGCCCGTGGATTTTATACAGATCGACCAGTTAAAAAGATTGTTGGATTTGTCATGGGTGATATTCGTGGAAATAATACAACTTCACTCACAAATATGTTCCCACAACCTTCAGTTCAATATTCATATTATTCTCAATACATTGAAGATACAGATAAGCAACTTGAAGAGAATAAACACTACAATATCATCTATCGTGACGCAAATACTTTGAAATTTACTACTGATTTCACTGAAGATAAATTACATTATACAGTCTTGAATATTCCATACGATAATGGTTGGACTTTAACACGCTCTTATATTGAAGGTGGAAAAGCAACATCAGAAAATGTTAAAATGTATCGCTCACAAGGCGGATTAATCGGATTTGAATCTATTAATAGCAACGAAGAAAATCAATTTATAAACTACACTTTGTCCTATAGTCCAGAAGGATTAAGCCAAGGAGCAAAATATACCATTATAGGTCTTTTGATCTTCTTAGGAATGTCATATATTTATATGGCTATGCACATCAATGATAAGTTTTACAAATATTCTTATATGAATATAAAAACTCATTGGTACGATAAAGAAATTTGGGAAAAAGAAAAGAAAATTAAAAGACGTTACAATGTAAACCCTAATAGTAGAAAGAGGAAAAGATAATGGAAAAAGATTATGTATTAGACACAGCTGAAATTACCAAAAAACGCTATGATGAAATAGATAGATTATTAACAGATGATGAAATTTTAAAAGATTCTGATAAAGTTCGCAGTTTAAATATTGAACATAGCAATATTGAAGAAACAGTAAATCTATATAATCAATATCTCCAAGCTAAACAAAACAAGGAAGATGCTGAATTATTAAAGATGGAAAAAGATCCTGAATTACAACTTTTAGGTTCTGAAGAATACACAAAGCAATCAAATTTAATGGAAGAATTATATGATAAGATTCAAATCTCATTGCTTCCTAAAGATGAAAATGATGGGAAAAACATTATCATGGAAATCCGTGGTGCTGTCGGCGGTGATGAAGCAAATATTTTCGCTGGTGATCTTTATAGAATGTATGTTAAATACGCTGAAAAAAATCATTGGAAAATGCAACTTATCGATGAATCTCCTACAAGTTTTGGGGGATTTTCCTTCGTTTCATTTAAAATTAAAGGGAAAGATGTCTATTCAAAGTTAAAATTTGAAAGTGGATCCCACCGTGTTCAACGTGTTCCGAAGACAGAGACAAATGGTCGAATTCATACATCAACTGCCACGGTATTAGTTATGCCAGAAACAACCGCAGTAGATGTAAAAATCAACGAAAGCGATCTTGAAATAGATACATATAGAAGCCAAGGTGCCGGTGGACAAAACGTCAATAAAACTGAAAGTGCCGTTCGTATTACCCATGTACCTACTGGAATTGTTGTCACCTGCCAAGTCGAAAGATCACAAATACAAAACCGTGAAATAGCAATGGAACTTTTAAGAGCTAGATTAAAAGCCAAATATGATGAAGAACAAAATGCTAAAATCGGTGCTGAAAGAAGACTTAAAGTTGGTACTGGCGAAAGAAGCGAAAAAATTAGAACCTACAATTATCCACAAAATAGAGTTACCGATCATAGAATTGGCTTTACAACACAAAAACTTGATCGTGTAATGGAAGGTGAATTGGATGAAATTATTGAAGCTCTTTTAACTGAGCATCAAAAAGATTTAGTCTTGGAGTCAATGAAAAAGTGAAAGCTTATGAGTTTCTAAGAATATTAACTAAAAACTCAAAATACGACTATTTTGCTAGTCGTCGTTTAATCGAGCGCTTATTTTCATTAAAATACGAATTAAGCAGCGAGCTTGAATTAGATGATAATATACTTCAACCTATTTTAAAAACTATAAAGAACAACCCAAATTATCCTATTGATTACTTAATTGGTGAAGTGACTTTTTATAAATTAAAATTCAAAATTACTCCAGCCGTATTGATTCCACGACAAGAAACTGAAGAATTAGTGGATTTGATAATCAAACGCTATGCATCAACTAAAAAATTTACCAATATTTTAGACATTGGAACTGGAAGTGGAGTTATCGGTATTTCGCTCAGCAAACAATTAAATATTCCTGTTACATTATCTGATTTATCTGTACCTGCTTTAAAAGTTGCAACATTAAATGCCAAACATAATAACGTAGACTACGAAATTGTGCAAAGCGATTTTCTATCCGAATTTCTTAGAAGCAAAAAAACGTTTGATTTAATTGTTTCAAATCCGCCTTATATCGGAACAGATGATGAAATTGGAGAAGAAATAAAATACGAACCAGAAATGGCTTTATTTGCTCCTAATAATGGAATGGAACCATATTATCGAATTTTAACAAATCTTTCCAAAGTTCTTTCAAAAGATGGAATAGCTTTTTTTGAAACTTCAGCGTTGCATCATGATGAATATTTGAAATTCAAATCTTTTTTTCCAAGATTCAATTATGAATTTTTAAAAGATTATTCGAACAAATGGAGATTTATGATAGTAACAAAAAAGAATATTTGAGGAGCTGAAAAATGAAAAAATGTTATACCTTTATTGCTGATGGAAATGAAGAAGGGGAATATATCAATGTAGTTGATATTTTAAAAAGAGCTGGAATCGAAACAAAAACAATTTCTATAACCAATTCTTTGGATGTAAAATTCTCTCACGGAATTGTCATTAAAGCTGATAATCTTTTAGAAAATTATTCCTATGAAGATGCTGATATATTATTTTTTCCCGGTGGAATGCCTGGAGCGGCAAATTTGTCAAACAATTCAAAAATTATCAAATTAATTGATAAACAATTAGAAAATAATAAAAGAATAGCTGCAATTTGTGCAGCTCCTGCAGTAATTTTAGGGCATCACGGATTTTTAAAAAATAAAAAGGCTACATGCTATCCTGGATTTGAACAATATTTAAAAGATGCTATATACTGTTCAGAAAAAGTTATAACAGACGGATTAATATCTACAGCAAGAGGTCTAGGTGCAAGTATAGATCTTGGATTAGAAATAATTAAATTATTATTCGATGAGAAAAAATCAATTGATATTGCAAAACAAATTCAATATTTAATTTAAATTTTTTCAAAAAAATATTGCATTATAATTTGGCACATGCTACAATAATCAAGCCGCTTAGTTAGCTCAGCTGGCAGAGCAATCGGCTGTTAACCGATCGGTCGCAGGTTCGAGCCCTGCACTAAGCGCCATTTTATATGGCCCGTTGGAGAAGTGGCTTAACTCACATGCCTTTCACGCATGCACTCATGGGTTCGAATCCCGTACGGGTCACCATCTTGGTAAATTATGTTCGATACTGAAGTATCGGACTTTTTTTATGCCAAAATTAAATGAAAAATCCATTTTATAATTTTTACAATTAAGCTTTTTATTTTCATTTTTTGAATTAAATTTATTTAAGCATTATAAAATTTGTGCATGATTAGAAGCGCTAATTTTTATTAAAATTCTTCATTAATTACAATATATTAATTAGATAACTTTTTTATAATTTTTTGTAATTTATCATTTTTACAATTTCAACATTAATATTATTTTTTTCTTTTATAATGAACAAAAATTCATTATAATATCGAAAGTACATAGGAGGAATACAAAAGTGCTACACATTGTTGATCATCCATTAATTAAACTCAAACTATCCATTATGAGAGACGAAAAAACAAAAAGTAAAGAATTCAGAGAAAATTTAAATGAAATTTCATCTTTGATGAGTTATGAAGTCTTTAAAGATTGCAAAGTCCATAATGAAAAAGAAACATTTACTACTCCAACAGGAAGCGTCTTACCTAAAGTTAAACTCGATTTAAAAATTGTCCTCGTCGCTATTCTCCGTGCCGGTGTCGGTATGTTAGATGGTGTTAGAAATATGATCCCTACAGCTAGAGTTGGTCATATCGGTATGTATCGCGATGAAGAAACTCTTCAACCTCATGAATACTATTACAAATTACCAGATGTTCCAAAAGATGAATCTTTAATATTAATTGTTGATCCAATGTTAGCAACTGGTGGAAGCGCAATAGCTGCTATTCAAGCTATCAAATCACGTGGCTTTAAACACATCAGACTTATGTGCTTAGTTGGCTGCCCTGAAGGTGTAAAAGCTGTCGAAGAAGCCTTCCCTGATGTTGATATATATTTAGCCGCTGTCGATGAAAAACTCAACGAACATGGCTATATTATTCCTGGACTTGGAGATGCCGGCGACCGTATCTTCGGTACAAAATAAATTTTTATATTCAAAAAGCTCAAAACGATAAATTTTGAGCTTTTTTATTACCTTTTTAAAAAGGATAATCAGAAGTACTGATAGAGTTTAATTTTTTCAATTCACTTGATAACAAATCACGAATGTAAAGTGTTTCACCATCAATATATTTTCCACCATCTTCTTCATAAAGAGGATAACCTGGTGTCGTTGTTAAAAAATCTATCGTAACAATATTATATTCTTTATTGTTATCAATATTTAAATTTTCTGATGATGGATAAAAGAAATGATTAGTTATTGCCGAACTCACTCTGTCTCCTGGTAGTGTTACATATCTTACCGTATTATCGAATGGACTCACTGAATAAATATCTTCATAAGTAACATAATCAGGATAGCTACTTTTAATTAAATCTGCTCTCACTCCACCTTTATTATGAACAGCTATAACATTGGTAAGTCCCTTGCTGACCGCAAAATCATACATTGTTTTCGTGATGAGCATTCCTAAATTTCCACTATTAGAACTATTGCCATATCTATCAAATGGGCCATCGATTTGTACTATTTTTTCATCAAGTATGGTCTGAACACTATCTTTATATTTCGTAATTATACTTTGAGTTTCTTCAGATAACTTTGTCTCCTTGATTTCTCTTTTTCCAAATGTTTTTATTTCGTGGCTAACATATCCATCAACATTCAATATAATTTTCGAATATGCTTTTCCACTATTAGAAGCTTCTAAAATAGGAATATTTTTTCCATCTATTTGATCTACACTATCTATAAGTGCATGGGTATGTCCTAAAATTACCGAGTCGATTAATCCGGTAGAAACAATTCTTTTTACAGCGGAAGTATCTCCCTGATGGGTTAGAAATATAACAAAATCCGCACCTTGTTCTTTTAACTTTTTAGCTTCATTTTCTACCAAAGGAATATCATCTTTTATATCAAAATCCTTTACTTGATTATACGATATTGAACTATCTATTCCTGCCATAATGGAGCCAACAATTCCTACTTTATAACCACCTTTTTGAACAATTGTACTTGGAACTAATCCAGAAACAAGATCATTTGTTTCTCTATCAAAAATATTGCAAGATAAAAATTTATAATTAGCTATATCTTTATTTTTTTCTAAAACTGTTTTTAATCCCCAATCAAATTCATGATTTCCTATTGCCATTGCATCAAATGGAAAAGAATTCATAATTTCACTCATAGCTTGCCCTTGAGTTAAATTAGAAACACCTGTTCCTTGGAACATATCTCCAGCCGAAACAAATATAGAATAGTCAGGATTATAATCTTTATCGTAGTTATAAATATATTCTCGAATTTTAGCAAGTCCCATTATATTAGAACTCGAATCTTCTTCAATTCTTCCATGTGTATCATTAACTGCATAAATTACTAAATTATGATTTTCTTTCGTCGATGAAGAACTTGTAGATGAACTTGATGATGAAGAGGAAATAGATTCTGATGGAATAGAAGAGCTAGTAGAATTAGAAGAGCTTGATGAAATGTTAGATGAACTATTTAAGTTAGTATTGCAAGAAGCTAAAGAAAATAGACATAATAAAGAAATAAAAAATTTGTTTTTCATATCTTTAATTTATCATATCTTCCTAACAAATAAAATTAAAAACATTTTAAACTTAATTTATTCTTATCAAATCGTCAACATGATATAATCAATACCGCTGGGAGAAATTATGATTGACTATAAAACATGTTTAAATAAACAACAAGAACAGGCAGTAACTTCTACTGCACAACATTTAAGAATAATCGCTGGAGCAGGTACAGGAAAAACCAGAGCTTTAACATATCGAATTGCTTTCTTATTATCTGAAAGAATCGTTCTTCCTTCTCAATTAGTTGCTATTACTTTTACCAATAAAGTCGCTAACGAAATGAAAGAAAGAGTACAGAGTCTAACAGAACAATATAATCTTCCTATCGATAGAATGCCGCTTATCACAACATATCATAGTTTTTGTTTGCGCTTTTTAAGAAAAGAAATTTCTTACTTGCCTGGATTTACAAAAAATTTCACCATCGCCGATGATGATGACCAAAAAAAGTATTTAAAAATGACTGCTGAAGCATTAAAAATTAATGTAAAAGCAGATATTTTTGAACATTTAAAATATGCTTTATGGAATATCAAATGCCTTGGTCTTTTACCTAATGAAGTATCTGAAAAAGATATAGAAGATCCTATTCTCTCTTATAATTCTTTCATAAATTTCTATTCAAAATATCAAGAAATATTGAAAAAGAACAACACAATGGATTTCGATGATATTTTAATTTTCGCTTACTATATCATAAAAAATAATCCTAATGTTAAACAACGTTACCATAATAAATACAAAGCTTTTTTAGTTGATGAATATCAAGATACCAACAATTTACAATATAAACTTTTACGTGAGTTTTTATCACCAGATGCTCTTTTAACTGTCGTTGGTGATCCTGACCAAACTATTTATACTTGGAGAGGTGCCGACGCTAAACTCATCAGCCATGTTTTACCAAAAGATTTTAAAGATTTAGTTACAGTTATTTTGAATGCCAATTATCGTTCGACTCAGACAATTTTAAACACAGCTAATATATTGATAAATAACAATACCGACAGAGATAAAAAAAATTTACTAGCTGCCAGCGGTCTAGTAGGAGAAGATATAGATTTTAAAATTTTGCAAAGTCAGGATTTAGAAGCAAAATACATAGTTTCACAAATAAAAGATAGCGTTTATCGTCGAAACAGAAAATATAATGAAATTTCTATAATATATCGCTCAAACTATTTATCAAGAGCGCTAGAAATGGCTTTGGCACAAGCTAGAATTCCTTATAAAATTTATGGTGGTTTCCGTTTCTATGATAGAGCTTCTATCAAAGACGCTTTAGCCTATTTAAGAGTTCTTATCAATCCTGAAGACAACGCCTCAACTTTAAGAATTCTTCAAGCTCCTACAAGAAAAATAGGTCCTATGTCATTAGCATATATAGTTTCGTTTGCTGATCAAAACCAAATTTCTTATCTTGAAGCTATCGTTAATCATATTGATGAACTAGATATTTCTTCAGTTAGCAAATCTCAACTTCAAAATTATAAAAATGCTTTAGCAACCATCTTCAAAAATTTAACCGATACAAATTTCAAAGTAGAAAATATTGCTGATATCATCAAAGAATATTATAAAAATTCTGGCTTCTTAAATTACATAAATGAAATAGATAAAAAGAAAGAAGAAAAAGAAGGAAAAAGTGCCGATAAAGAACTCGACAATATCAACGAATTACTTGCAAATATTCTTTCATTTTTCATCAATCCCCCAGAGGATTCCTTAGATTTAGATGAGAATCTCAATGTCAAAGAACTCGATGCACCAACACTTCTTTCCATGTTTTTAGCCAATATCGTCTTGATGTCTCAACAAGATGAAATGGATAATAAAGATGCTGTCAATCTCATGACTGTTCACGTTTCCAAAGGTCTAGAATTCAATGAAGTTTTCATAGCAGGATTAATACAAGGGGTCTTCCCAACATCTCATGCTATTAATTCCATAGATCCAGAAGCTCTGCAAGAAGAAAGAAGAATGTTCTACGTTGCATTAACACGTGCCAAACAAAAGTTACATGTTACTTCATATCGCGGATATAGTTATATAAGCAATACTGCTAATCAATCATCTCAATTTCTTGAAGAAGCAGGTCTATTAAAAAGAAACGTCTTCACTCCATTTTCTACCAATTATACTCCACAGACTACAGCGAAAGTACCAACATATAACAATGTTTCTTCTATCCAAAAGAAAATAAATTCTCTTCCAGAAAAAAAAGTTACAACTGGTCAGATATTCTTGAATTCTTTAGCTAACAATTCAAATACACAAGCTTATAATTATAAAATCGGAATGCAAGTCATTTCCACAAGTTACGGAATAGGTACAGTTACCGAAATAAACGGAAATAAAGTCAGGGCTGAATTTCCCGATAAAGCCGATAATAAATCCGTTCTATTCATCAACACTTCTCGAGCATTCAAACCAAAAGATATGTAATTCTAGGAGATAAATATGATTCAAGATGAAGATAAAAAACGCGTTCAAGAATTAACTGAACTATTAAATAAATATAATTATGAATATTATATTTTAAATCAATCGAGCGTCAGCGATGCAGAATTTGATTCTTTGATGCAAGAATTAATTGCTCTAGAAACAAAAAGACCTGATTTAAAAAGCAAATTATCCCCTACACAAAGAGTAGGTGGGCAAGTATCTAGCGAATTCAGAAAAATAGAACACAAGAGAATGATGCTATCTTTGGCCAATGCTTTTAACGAAGAAGACTTGCGAGATTTCGATAGAAAAATTCGCCAAGCTACTGGTCTAGATAAAGTACCATATATGGCCGAAGTAAAAATCGATGGACTAGCGATGACTTTAGTCTATGATAATGGAGAACTTCAATATGCCGCCACAAGAGGAGACGGAAATATCGGAGAAGATGTCACACAAAATGTTATCACCATTCATTCTGTTCCTACCCATATTAAAGACAAAAGAAATATCGAAGTGCGCGGCGAAGTTTACATGCCTAAAAAATCACTTGAAGAAATAAATGAAAAAAGAAAACTTAATGGTGAACCACTGCTATCTAACGCCCGTAACGCTGCTGCTGGAAGTATAAGACAACTCAATTCAAAAGTAGCCGCATCTAGAAAATTAAATGCCTATTGGTATTATTTCGTCAACGCTGAAGAATGCGGCTTAAAATATCATTCAGATTCTCTCGATTATTTAAAAACTTTAGGATTCCGCGTAAACGAAGAAAGAAGAAAAGTATTAGGAATAGAAAAAGTTCTAGAATATGTAAAAGAATATACTGAAAAACGTCCTTCGCTTGATTACGATATCGATGGACTTGTAATTAAAGTGGATGAATTAGCTCTTTATGATATTATCGGTTATACGATGAAAACTCCTAAATGGGCTATCGCTTATAAATTTCCTCCAGAAGAAGTTGTAACGCGCATAAACGACATTTTCTTAACTGTTGGAAGAACTGGCAGAGTTGTTCCAAATGCTGTTCTAGAACCGGTTCGCGTTGCTGGCAGCATTATCGCTAGAGCAACATTAAATAATGAAGATTTTGTCAAGAAACTCGATTTAAGAATTGGAGACTATGTATATCTGCATAAAGCAGGAGATGTCATCCCCGAAGTATCCGGTGTCGATTTGAAAAGAAGACCAGCAAATACCAAGCCTTATCTTTTCCAAGATGATTGTCCTTATTGTCATCAGAAACTCGTTCGGAAAGATGCTATTCACTATTGTTTGAATAATCTTTGTCCTTCACGAAATATCAATAAACTAATTTTCTTTGTTTCTGACAAAGGCATGGATATCGACGGAATCGGTGAAAGCCTAGTTGAAGATTTATTCAATTTAAATCTTTTAAGAAAATTTTCTGATTTTTATGATTTAGAAAATCACGAACAAGAAATACTATCTATGGATGGAATGGCTGAAAAATCTTTCATAGCTTTAAAAAATGGAATTGAAAAATCTAAGCTAAACGATGGATATATGTTGCTTTCAGCTTTAGGCATTTTAAATGTTGGTCAAAAAACTAGTAAAACATTGATGAACAAATTTAAAAGTATCGACAATATTGTTAAAGCTTCATTTGAAGAACTTGTGGATACGAGCGATGTTGGAGAAATTACTGCTCAAAACATAATCGATTATTTTAAAAATGAAGATAATTTAAAGGAATATAACATTTTAAAAGAACATGGTATAAACATACTATGTTACAATAAAGGAGAAGCCGAAGATAATTTCTTCAAAGGAAAAAAATTTGTTCTTACTGGAACATTATCAACTTCTGGACGCGATGCTATGACAAAACGTTTAGAAGAACTTGGCGCCATTTCCGCTTCTAGTGTCAGTAAAGCTACAGATCTTGTAATAGCTGGAGAAAATGCTGGAAGCAAATTAACAAAAGCACAAAATCTCGGTATTCGAATTATTCTAGAAGATGAACTTTTAGAGCTTTTAAAAGAAGCAGAAAATAAAGAATAGAAAGAAGGATAAAATGGAAAAAATTACTAAAGTACTTCTTGCTGAATGTGGAAAAAATATTAAATTTCAATTAGGCGAAGAACAATTAGAAATTTTAACTGATGAATTTGATACTATTTTAGCTCAAATGAAATTTTTACATGAAATTCCTGGTCTCGATAGTGTTGAACCTATGACTTTTCCTTATAAAAATCACCAGTTAACTTTAGATGAAGATATTCCAGCCACTCCAGTTGAAGCTGATATCGAATTATCTAACACAAAAAATCGTCTTGGAAATCAAGTCAAAATTCCAAAGGTATTAGGTTAATGTCTATGAAATACATGAATAAATCAATAAAAGAATTACACGAATTGTTAGTTGCTAAAAAAGTTACAGCCAAACAGTTAACAGAAGAAGCTATTGAATTAGCTAAATCAAACACCAATAATCTTTTAGAAGCAACAAACTATGAACAAGCTTTAAAAGAAGCCGAAGCTATTACAGAAGTAAAAGAAGAAGAATTCTTCAAAGGAATTCCTTATATCGCTAAAGATAATATTTCAACAAAAGGACTTGAAACAACAGCTTCAAGTAAAATACTTGAAGGCTATGTTCCTATTTTCGATGCTGAAGTTATAACACGATTAAAAAATGCCGGTGCAATTCTTATTGCCAAATCTACACTTGATGAATTAGCCATGGGAGGAACTGGCACATCTGGTCATAAAGGTGTAACAACTAACCCTTATAATCCTGAACACTTAATCGGTGGTTCTTCTTGTGGATCAGCAGCTGCTGTTGCAGCAGGTATCGTTCCATTTGCTCTTGGTTCAGATACTGGTGATTCTGTCAGAAAACCAGCTTCTTTTGCTGGACTTGTTGGAATCAAGCCAAGCTGGGGAAGAATTTCTCGTTTAGGTCTTTTTCCTTTTGCCACAAGTATGGACGCTATCGGATACTTTACAAGAAATGTTTATGATAGTGCAAAAGTACTTGAACTTCTTGCTGGATATGATGAAAAAGACATGTCATCAAGCAAAAAAGAAGTTGAAAATTATAGTCACTTTGAAAAAGACACTTCTTCAAAAATAGGTTATTTTAAAGCTATAATTGATAATTTACCTGATGAAGATGTAAAAAATAGTTTCTTTAAAGTACTTGAAGAATTAAAAAAACAAGGACATGAAATTATCGCATACGATTTTCCACAAGATTTATTAAATGCTATATATCCAACTTATATGGTTTTATCCTGTGCTGAAGCAACATCAAATAACGCAAATCTCGACGGAATTCGTTTTGGACCAAATGTTGAAAATGCTAAAGATTATGAAGACTACATTATGAAAGCTAGAACAGCTGGCTTTTCTGATATGATCAAAAGACGTTTCATTATCGGAAGTTTTTCTCTTTTAGCTGAAAATCAAGATGAATTATTCAGAAATGCTCAAAGAGCAAGAAGATTAATTGTTAATGAACTCAACAAATTTTTCGAAGTTGCTGATCATTTAGTTCTTCCTGCATCTCCAAGTGTTGCTCCACTTATTTCTTCTGTCACAACAACTTGGAGTAAAAAACCAGATTTTGTTGATAACCATATGGCATTAGCTAATTTTTCTGGTTCTCCTTCAATTACTCTTCCTTTGGGATTTAAAAACGATTTACCATTTGGCATAAATATTACCACTCGTCCTTTTGAAGAGAAAAAATTATTTGATATTGCATTAAACATTGAAGAAATTACTAAATTAAAAGACCTCGTTGCTAATAAGGAGGAAAAATAAATGAATTTTCAACCAGTAATAGGTATCGAAATCCACGTTGAATTAAAGACCAAATCAAAAATGTTTTCCCGTGGTCCAGTAACTTTTGGACAAATGCCTAACACAGAGACAGTTGCATATGATTTAGGATATCCTGGAGTTATGCCTGTTGTAAATAAACAAGCTGTAAGATATGGAATAATGTTATCCGAAGCCTTGCATATGAACATAAGCAAAACTTTATATTTCGATAGAAAGAATTATTTTTATTCCGATTTACCAAAAGGCTATCAAATAACTCAACAAGATCATCCTATTGGTTCTGAAGGATATCTTGAAATTACAACTTCTGAAGGAACTAAAAAAATAGCTATAGAACGTGCCCATTTGGAAGAAGATACCGCAAAACAACTTCACCTTGGCGATATGACTCTTGTCGACTATAATAGAGCTGGAACTCCTCTTATTGAAATTGTCACACACCCAGTCATCAGAAATGGTGAAGAAGCCAGTAAATATGTTGAAGGAATTCGTGAAATAGTTACTTATTTAGGTATTTCTGATGGCAAAATGGAAGAAGGAAATCTCAGATGCGATATCAACATTTCTTTAATGCCTTTTGGAAGCAAAGTTTTTGGTACAAAAGTTGAAGTTAAAAACCTTAACTCAATCGCCAATGTTAAAGCTGCCCTTGATTACGAAATTCAAAGACAATCAGAAATTCTTCTCTCAGGAGGAAAAATCGATCAAGAAACTCGCCGCTATGATGAAGGTTTAAAACAAACAATCTTAATGCGTAAAAAAACTAGTGCCATCGATTATAAATACTTCCGTGAACCAAATATTTTACCAATAGATCTTACTGAAGAATTCATTCAAGATGCAATTTCTCATATGGAAAAACTTCCTTCAAGCTATCGTCAAGAACTTTCCAAAATTGGTTTATCTTCCTATGAAATTGAAGAAGTTTTACGAAACAAAGAATTTGTTTTATATTTTGAAAAGACTCTTAAAGAAGGAGCAAAAAATCCAAAAACTTTGTGGAATTTACTCATGGTTGATATTTTAGCTTATTTAAATAAGAATGAAATTACACTAAATGAATTGAAATTTGACAATAAAAAATTAGCTAAATTAATCAATCTTCTCGAAGATAAAAAGATCAATTCAAAACAAGGAAAACAAGTACTTGAAGAAATGCTTAATACTGGATTAGATCCTGAAGAAATAACAGCAAAATTAGGACTAGCACAAATTTCTGATTTATCCGAAATTCAAAAAATTGTCGATGAAGTTATAAAAAATAATCAACAATCCGTATCTGATTATAAAGCAGGTAAGGATCGCGCATTAGGATTTATTGTCGGTCAAGTCATGAAAGCTTCTCATGGTAAAGCTAATCCATCCCTTGCTAAAGAATTAGTTTTAAAAGCTCTTGCATAATAAAAACATCTAAAATGGCAGCCAGTAATAAGCTGTCATTTTTTGTACAAAAAAATGCTAGATAAAAGCAAATCCAGCATCTTATTTCAAAGTTTTAAAAAGTTCCAAAGAAGACTCTTTCACTTTATGAATTGTAATAGTTTCAAACTTCATAATATTGACCAAGCCTTTTTTAGACTTATTTTTCTTCACATCTTTTACTTTCGCCATATAAACATCACCTTCAGAAAGATGAGAAATATATAGAGCTAATTCAGCAGCAAGCTCACGATATTTTAATTTATCTGTTCCGGAAAGTAGAACAACATGTGCACCTGGATGATCAACAACATGAAAGAATAAAGACTGAATAGGAGCAATATCAAAAGTTAAGGATTCATTTTGTAAATCATTCATTCCATAACCAATTTTTCCATGTTCTAAAACAAGATAATGTGGCTCATATTTTTTCTTAGAAGATGCCTTTTTTATGCCCTTTTTCCCAGCATTTTTAATATATCCGGTTTCCATCAACTCCGATTTCAATTCCAATATATCACGAGGTGATCCATTTTCTAAATCTAATAATTTCTTTTGCAAATATTTAATATCATCTTCTGTTTGCAAAATTAATTTTTCTAAAATTGGAATTGCTAATTTAGCCTTATGATATTTTTTAAAATATAAATTTGCATTTTCAACAAAAGTTAAAGAATTATCGATAGGAATACTATACCCATCCTTATTTAGTTTAGTCATAGTTCCATCATCTTCTGTTTGATATAAAAACAATATTTGTCCATAATCTTTATAGATTAAACGCTTTTTGCTTGTTTCAACATCAGATTTCAAATTATTCAATTTTTTTACGGCTGTTTTCAAATAAGTATTTAACAAATCACGAAGCTTTTTTTCTTTGATATTCATCGCTATTTTTTTCTGATCGGAAACATAATAATTATAAATATCATTTACTTTGATAATTTTAGCTTCTGGCAAATCAAAAGAAAACGGCATAATTCCTTTAGGAGTAACATAAAGGTCTTTTGATTTTTCTACTTTATTTACAGCTTCTTTTAGCCCAATTTTATCAGCATAAGACTTAAGATAAAATAAAACAGAGCGAGAAAAATAAGGACGTAATTCATCAATATTAGAATAATTATTTGAATGATCTTCTCTTTCTTGCAAAGGAATAAAATTCATTCCGCGAGACATATATCTTGGAGAAAGAATATCACCATGTTCCTTATATAGAGCTATAATCTTATTTGTTTCAGCATTGATGATATAACAATTTGGCAGTTGAGGAACAAGCTCTATTACAATCTTATAATGAGTAACGGTAATATCTAATTCTGGTTTAATTACTTCTGTTTCAATAGTAATTACTCTTTCATTTTTAGTCTTATAAATATCAGTAATTTTTGTTCCTGCTATCCGTTTCAAAATATTTCCAAAAGCGGAATTATCTTCAACTTTTGTAAATTTATCAAAACTATACGTTATAAAAGGTTCTGATGGGTCCATTGAAATTATCAAAGTTCCTCTTCCTTTATTTTCAGTATTTTTTCCAGAATGATAGGGGAAAGCAAAATGAGAATAAGATAGCGAAAAAGAATGATCGAAGAATCCTCCGATCAATTCATTTTTTATTTCTTCAACAATTATATTTAAAACAGTATTATCTAAAGCCATGACAATATTATAGCAAATTTGAATTGAAAATTAACTAAAAAATAAATATTAAACAATTTATATTTTGATAAAAAAATTGTTTCACTTAAAAATTATGCTAAATAAATATATTTATAATTATACCACTATTATATTTCTTTTATTTTTCTTGCCAAACAACTTAGGTTAGTAAATAATATTAGAGTGTTTTTTGGAGGAAAATGTTTATGGCAAAATTCATTTTTGTTACAGGTGGCGTGGTTTCTGGAATTGGGAAAGGCATCGTAGCTTCCTGCATCGGTCGATTATTAAAATCACGTGGAATTAAAGTTTTCATGCAGAAATTTGATCCATATATAAACGTTGATCCCGGCACAATGTCTCCTTATCAACATGGAGAGGTCTATGTTACAGAAGATGGCGCAGAAACAGATTTAGACTTAGGACATTACGAACGATTTATCGATGAAAATCTTTCCAAAGCTTCATCTATAACCTCCGGAAAAATTTATCTTTCTGTCATAGAGAAAGAAAGACGTGGTGATTATTTAGGAAAAACTGTCCAAGTTATTCCTCATATAACTAATGAAATTAAGTCACGTCTCAAAGAAGCAGAAGAAACATCAGGAGCTGATATTATCATCACCGAAATCGGTGGTACAGTTGGCGATATAGAATCACTTCCATTCATTGAAGCTATTAGACAATGGAGAAGAGATGTAGGATATAATAATACTTTCTATGTCCATGTTACATTGCTTCCATTATTAACTACAACAAATGAACTAAAAACTAAACCGACTCAACATAGCGTTAAAGAATTAAGATCACTTGGTATTCAACCAGATATGCTTGTCTTACGTTCTTCAAAAGCCGTTGATAATGAAATTAGAGAAAAAATCGCAAATTTTTGTGATGTCAACACTGAATCCGTTATCATCAATAAAAATCTAAACAATATATATCAATTAGTAACCAATCTCGCCAAACAAAATGTCGATAAATTAATTTTAAATCATTTCAATTTAGAAGCAAAAGAATCTGATTTAACAGAATGGAATAATTTAATTTATAAAGTTAATCATCTTGATGGAAATATCAAAATTGCATTAGTTGGCAAATACGTACAATTACACGATGCTTATTTAAGCGTGAGTGAAGCCTTAAAAAGTGCTGGATATGAAGTTGGAAAAAATATAGAAATCGATTGGATTAATTCTGATGAATATGATAGTCCAGATTTTATCGAACATTTAAAACAAGCAGATGGCATTTTAGTTCCAGGAGGATTTGGGCATCGTGCCACAAAAGGAAAAATATTAGCTGCAAAGTTCGCTAGAGAAAACGATATACCTTATTTAGGAATTTGCTATGGAATGCAGCTTGCTGTAATTTCATTTTTAAGAGATGTCTGTGGAATAAAAGATGCTAATAGTACTGAAATTGATTCTAATTGCTCAGACCCAGTTATTGAATACTTGCCTGACCAATACAAAGGATTAAATCTCGGTGGAACATTAAGACTTGGAGCCTATGAATGTCAGCTTGTAAATAATACATTAACAAAGTCTTTATATAATCAAGATTTAATAAAAGAAAGACATAGACATAGATACGAATTCAACAATAAATATCGAGAAATACTAGAAAATCACGGAATGAAAGTATCAGGCATCAATCCACAGACTAATCTTGTTGAAATAGTTGAAATTCCATCTCATCCTTTCTATGTTGGAGTTCAATTTCATCCTGAATTCAAATCTCGTCCTACTAAGCCTCATCCTGTATTTTTAGGATTTATTAAAGCTTCATTAAATAGATCAAAAAATAAATAGAAAAATAATATGTTATTTGATTATCCATATAATTAAAATAGATTTCAACAACTTTTTATCAATAAATATTGGATTTTTTTCAATTATTCTTGTAAGTAGAATTTTATATTGTTAAGATAGTATTGCATGAATAATATTTATGCTAAACAGAAAGGTCTTCTAATGACAGGAAAAGTTAAGATGTTCAACAAAGAAAAAGGCTATGGCTTCATCCATGGTGAAGACAACAAAGACTATTTCTTTCACTACTCCGCATTAATTATGGAAGGCTTTAAGACAATCGCTGAAGGAACTAATGTAACATTTGAAGTTGAATCCAGTGAAAAAGGTCCTAGAGCTGCCAGTGTTAAAACTGCTGAATAAAAAAAATTGAACATGTAAGTAGCTATATTTATAGCTACTTTTTTTATGCTTTACTAAAATTTACTTTAATAAAGTAATTATATATAAAAACAATTTGTTATGTTAGAATATACAAGTTAAGAAATTATTATTAATAAGGAGAATATATGTCATTAAAAGCAGGTATAGTTGGTCTTCCAAATGTTGGAAAATCAACATTATTTAATGCAATAACCAAAAGTCATGTTGTCGCTGAAAACTATCCATTTGCAACTATTGAGCCTAATACAGGAATCGTTCCTGTTTCAGATGAGCGCTTTGATAATTTAGTAAAGTTATTTCATCCTAAAAAACAAGTAAAAGCAACATTTGAATTCACAGATATCGCCGGATTAGTTAAAGGCGCTTCAAGAGGCGAAGGACTAGGAAATCAATTCCTTGGAAATATCCGTAATGTCGATGCTATAGTCCATGTTGTTCGTTGTTTTGAAAGCGATGAAATAATTCATGTTGAAGGTTCAGTTGATCCTGTACGTGATGTTGAAACCATAAAATTAGAGCTTATTATGTCAGATGTTGATCTATTGAACAAAAGACTTGTAAAAGTACAAAAGAAAGCTCAAATGGGGGCTGATAAGGATTCTGTTGCAGAATATAACTTAATTAACAAACTTTTAGAACCACTAAATAATGGCGATTGGTTAGGAGCAAATTTCCCATTAACAGAAAATGAAAAAAAATTAGCTTCTTGTTTCAATCTTTTATCACTAAAGCCTGTTATTTATGTAGGAAACGTCTCAGAAGAAAGCTATGCAAATCCTGAAAATGACAAATACTTTAAAAAGTTATTAGACTTAGCTGAAAAAGAAGGAGCTGAAGCTATTCCAGTATCAGCAAAAGTCGAAGAAGATCTTTCATTATTAAATGAAACAGAACGTCTGGAATACTTGGAAATGCTCGGTACTAACTTGTCAGGTCTTGATAAAGTTGCTAAAGCTTCATACGATATTTTAGGTCTCAAAACTTTCTTCACAGTTGGCGAAGATGAAGTAAGAGCCTGGACTTTTAAAAATGGAATGACAGCACCTCAATGTGCAGGAGTAATTCACTCTGATTTTGAAAGAGGATTTATCAAAGCTGAAGTTTATAATTACAACGATATTATGGAACATAAATCTGAAGTTGAACTTCGCCAATTAGGAAAAATAATGACTGTAGGAAAAGAATATATTGTTAAGGACGGAGATATCATCTTCGTAAAATTCAATGTATGAACTTAATTGGAACATCATTTGATATTCATCAATTATCCCAAGGAAAAGGTATTTTTCTAGGAGGTATTTTTATTAAATGCAATTATAAAGCCATTGCAAGAAGTGATGGTGATGTATTGCTTCATGCTCTTAGCGAAGCCATTTTCAGTGCCTTAGGATTAGAGGACTTAGGAACTTATTTTCCAGAAAGTGCCCCAGAAACAGAAGATATGGATAGTTCAATTATTTTAGATTTTGCAATAAAAAAAATGAAAGAAAGAAATTTTAAAATACAAAACCTTACTGTTCATATTCTTTTACAAAATCCCAAACTCAGTCCTTTTAAAGAAGAAATAAAAGAAAATATTTCTAGCTTAACAAATCTTTCAAAGCAATTTATTGCTGTTCACGCTGGAACTACTGAATCACTAGGATCTATTGGAAATAATAAAGCAATTGGTTGCTTTGCCAGTGTATTATTAACAGATCAAGCTGCTTAAATGCAGCTTTTTTAATAATAATAGATGTTGCTTTTTATCCCCTTGGCAGAATTATATAATTGAAAAGGTGTTAGGTCATCAGCTTTAAAAAAAGCATCACCATTTTTTTCATTTACTCTATTTGCTACTTTTTGAAACAATCTTTTAGCGGCTTTTTTATCATTTAAATATTGATCATCATCTTTACCCACATATACTCCTATTGTGGCATAAGGAGTGAATCCTATAACAAAACTTGCACTATCTACAGTTCCAGTTTTTATTGCCATCTTCTTATTGACAGGGTAATAAAGCATAGTTGGAGCTGTATAAGAATTAAAACATGGATCAGTGCTTGCCCTTAGTAAATGACACATCACTAAAGATTCTTTAGGATTAAATAATTGAATTTTATTCGTTTCATTTTTCTTTTCATTTCTATTTATTTTATATGATGAATAATAGATAGGTTCTTGATATATACCTCCGCTTGCTAAAGAGTTATAAATCGAAGTAATTTTAATTAAACTTGTGGAAATACTTCCTAAATAATTAGAAACATTTTCCTCGATATCAATGACGACTTTTGCTAATCTATTCTTTAACATCTTTGATCCTAAAAGCAATCCTATTTTAGTAGAATAGATATTATCAGATGTTGCAATTGCTTCAACCATTGTAATGTTTCTATTTGCATATTTGTTTCCGGCATTTTTAGGACTATAACTAACTCCATTTTCCAAATAAAATGTTGTTGGTTTAGATAATATTTTTGTAAGCGGTGAAACCCCATGTTCCAAAGCAATTGTATAGAGTATTGGTTTTATAACTGAACCTATAATCTTATTTGAAAAAATAGCACGATTGAAAGAAAAATCATTTATTCCTCCAATCAAAGCTTTAACTTTAAATGTATTAGGTTCCATAACAACAATACTTACTTCAGCATCTTTTTCAGTTACGCATTCTTTAGCATATTTATAAATATCCTTTTCTAAATCAACATCTAAAAATGGATTTATCTCAAAAGAATTTGTTCGCAAATTTTGCTTTTTATTTAAAGAATCTGCTATCGCTTGATAATAAGAAATATTAGGGTTGTTTTTATTTTCAATATTATCCTTATAAGGGTAATTATTTTTTAACTCACTTATTTCATCTATTTTTATATAGTGGCGATAATACAAATTATCAATAGCTTTTTCATAGATAATTTTTGACGTATTTATATTCTTTCTAGGTGAATAATTATTTGGAGAAGGCAAAAGACTTAATAAGAAAATAGACATTTGTTTTGTTGCAAATTTTCCTGAACAAGCAAAGTAACTTTGACAAGCTTTTTCAAACCCATATAAATTTTCGCCAAAATAAGCGGAATTTAAATATAACGTTATAATTTCTTTTTTTGATAAACTATTTTCTATTCTTCTTGCATAGTATAATTCTTCTAATTTTCGTGCATATGATTTTTCATTATTTAGATATAAAATTCTAGCTAATTGTTGTGTTATTGTACTTCCGCCTCCAACAATTTTATTGCTGACAGTATTATCGATTAAACTTTTGACAATACGTTTTATATCGTATCCTTTATGGTTATAAAAATTTTGATCTTCTAATCCTATAAGATATTCAAAAACATAATTTGGTATTTCATCTTCAGTTAAATATTCTGTTATATTTCCATTTGAATAATAAATGTAATCATCTTTTTCTTTAATCAATATATATCCAGGTTTATCAATATATAATCTTCCTGATAAAGAAACAAAAGCTTCAAAACTAAAAAATGGAAGGAAAGCTAATAAAATACTTATTATTCCAAAATATATAAATATTCTTTTTTTCATGTTTTTATTATGGTTGCTTTTTTATATTATAGACAAAAAGTATTAGCTTAAAAGCAACTATGTTATACTATTACAAGAAGAGGATGTTTAAATATGGAAACATTAAAACTAATATTAATTTGTGTTTTAATAGTTATTGGAATTATTTTGTTCTTTCTTTTAATCTTCTACTTAATCGGTAACATTTATAATGGTCTAGTCAGAAGAAGAATGCGAGTAAAATCTTCTTGGTATGAAATAAATAAACTTTTCACAAAATTTTTTGAAATTCTACCTGAAGTAATAAAAACAAGTACAAATAAAGAGTTCAAAAAGAACACAAAGTGCATTTATCAAAATTGGAATAATTTAAAAAATAAAGATGATATTCTTTTTATCGCAAAAGAGTATTATAAATTTTTAGAAATATATTCTAAAAATAATGATTTGCAAAGCGATAATGACATTTATCTATTTATTGAAGAATACATTGATAAAATTAATTTTTCTATTCCTTTTTACAATGAAAATGTTGAAAACTATAATCATTTTAGAAAACTTCCAGCAAATATAATAATGGCAAAAATTTTCAAATTTTATCCAGCTACTCCAATTGAATTTTAAATAAAGAAATCATCAAAATAATTTTGAAAATCGAACACAAGTTCTTTTTCACTTGTAATTAATTCTTCATATCCAATCTTGATTTTTATATTATCTATATTTTCATCTTTATAAATTACTATTTCATTTTCAGTTGTAAAAAATTTTTTATCATTATAAGAAACATGATAACCAATATTTCCATATATTTTTTTATAGACTTCATCATTGATCAATTCATTGCTCATTTTAATGATATATCTATCATCATATTCAAATAAAACACCTTGCGGAGAATATTCTATAGGTAAAGGATAAATTTCTATATCTTTATAATTAGGTAAAGTTGTCATCATCTGATATTCTTTCGGAATCAAATCATTTGGGTAATATAAATCATCAGCAAACTTAACAACATTAGTGTGAAATAAATTATTGGACTCTGCAAAAGACTTTTTATTAGCAAGTTTTTTCATCATTTCTTTAAAGATATTTTTAGATATTTTTTTGCGATTATCTCCTTTATAAAAATAAGACTTCTTATTTTCTTCTGGTTTATCAAATCCTGACCAAACTGCTAAACTATATTCTTCAGTAAATCCAACAACTAAAGAATCTTTATCACAATTTATAGGAAATCCATATTTTTTACATATAGATAAAGGATATTGACCAGTACCAGTTTTTCCACCAACTTTTATGCCATTAAGTTTAATTTGATCTAATCCATTATATCCATTATCAACATTATAAAGAAGCATTTCTCTTATTATATTTGAAGTTTCTTCATTGACAATTTTACTTTCTTTATTTTTATTTTCGTATAATATTTTTCCATCATGTGTGCATATTTTTGATATTAAACTCGGCTTAATATATGTACCATCTTTAGCAATCATACGATAACTAGCGGCTAAATTAATCAAACTAATACCTTCAGTCATTCCACCAAGTCCATAACTTTCTGTATAAGGACCTTCATCCATCAATCCTATATTATTCAAATAGTCTTCCAAATAATTTTCACCATATTTTTTTGTTAATTCATTTAGAGCATTAATAGCTGTTGTATTTTTTGAATATCCAAAAGCATCTTGGAAAGTAATTTTTCCAACATAATTATTACCAGCATTCTTTAAAGGAGTGCCATTCAAATAAAAAGTTTCTTCATCTAATAATGTCTTTGCTCGATGATAATCTAATTTTTCAACCGCTAAAAGATATTCAAAAACTGGTTTTATCGTACTAGCTGGCATGACTTTTTTATCATATGCCCTATTAAATAATCTTCGTCCATTATAATTTCTACCACCGATTATAGCTGCAACTTGCCCAGATTCATTTTTTATTAGAGCAGCTCCTATCTGCACAATTTCATCACTAAAATTAACTATATTTCCATTTTGAATTTCATCAGCGATTATCTGTGCTGTTGGTTCCATATAAGTATAAATTTTCAATTGATCACTATATGGATCTAAGCCTGTCAATTTATATGTTTCCTCATATACAGCATCAATATAAGCCTGATATGGCAAAGTATCTTCAGAAATATTTTTTTGGTATAAAATATCCTCGACATGTGTATTGATTGCTAAAATATACTCATTTTCACTAATAAGATTTAAATTTTTCATTCGAGATATTACCAAATTCTTTCTAGCATTGGCCTTTTCTGGATGCTTAAATGGTTCTATAGCACTTGGCGATTGAACAAGTCCAGCCAAAGTAGCGGATTCAACTAAGGATAAATCCTGAACTTTTTTATTAAAAAATTTACTAGAGGCATAACATATTCCAGGATAAACAGGATCGAAATTTACTCTATTAAAATACATCTCTAGAATTTCTTTTTTGTCATATTCACTTTCTAAAGAAAGACTCAAAAGTAATTCTTTTATTTTTCTTTCAAAAGTCTTATCAGATGTTAAAAATAAATTTCTGGCCAATTGTTGAGTAATCGTAGAAGCGCCTTGAATATTCGAAGAAAAAATATTGTGAAATATAGAGCCAAAAACACGATGAATATCAACTCCATCATGATAAAAAAATGTTGTATCTTCAATAGCAACTATTGCGTTTAAAAGCGATTGAGGTAATTCCTCATATTTTATTTGTCCTTGACTTTTTCCAACTTTTTGAATAACGTTCCCATTAATGTCATATATCTCACACGCATAGATTTCAGGATTTTTAACTAACTCTGGTTTTTTTAAATCACTGGAAGCAACAAATAAGTAACATGATGTAGCAAGAAACACTATAGTTATCGATATAGTATAAAAATTTACTAAAAAACTAACTAATTTTTTCCCTTTCTTCATCTTTAAAATAAGCTGAATCCATCGCATCTAAAATTTTCAAACGCGGAACATAACTAGATTCAATTAAATATCCATTTTCTTTAGCATCATCATAATTTAATGAATTTTTCAACCCTTTATCTTTTAAATAAGTAATATATTTAATATCTATAAGATAAGTCTCATCTTTGGTCATAAATCTCAATAAAACAAAAGCTAAGCCGCCCATAGAATCAACCATTTTCAAATGAGAATATTGATGATCACCTAATCTATCCAAAGAAAAAATATGTGTTTTTGTCTCTTTGCATTCAAAATCGATATACTTTGTCTTATACATTCCATTATAATCAGTTGTAGATTTAGCATCATAGTAAGCTTCAGTAATCATATGCGTATTTGTTTTGGACATTTTAAACACTCTAATAGGTGTTGGTTTTTTATAAAAAAAAGCTAGATTGTGCTCAATATAATATTGAGCACTTAATGCCACTTCTTTTTCTAAACTCATTCCCATATTTCTTCTATTTGTATTCGCATTTAAATTGTTTTTTTCTATAGAAATAGTTTTTTGACCATTAGGATACTTAATCATGCTTGTCCTTTCAAGATTATTTTCTATATTTTTTTATCATTTATTCAAAATATTCTATCAATAATTCCATAAGTTTGTTTTTAGTTATAGTTTCGCCGTTAATTATCCTTTTTAAAATTTCAAACATAAAATTGGATTCTTTTAATTTATTAGAATCGTTCAATAAAATTTTTAAATAATTATCCGCTAAAATCTCTGGGCTTTTAGTCACTTTATCATAAAGATTTAAAAGATTGAAAGCATCATTATAAGAATCATGTGCTTGTCCACAAGGAAGAACAGAAAAGATTTCCATCAATTTTAACTGGGAAAAAGCTTTTCCACCATTTTCCATATTTACAACATATCTTGAAATAAAAGTAGAAAAATCCCAAATTCTTTTTGCTAAAAACCATGAAGTAGAAAAAGCAACATCTCCTAAAGAATAAAATGAAGCAGTATATTTGAGCATGGTTTTATCCAAATTTCCAAAAACAACAACTCTTAAATTACTATCAAATGTTCCTAAAATTTTAGTCAACATTTTATTAGCTGTAGTATAATCAACTGCTTTTTCCGAAATTATATCTTCAGTTATTCCAGTCAAGTCTGTAACAACTTTGCCGACTTCTTCATGAGGCTTACAATAAACTTTAAGATGTTTAAAAGGAATAGAACGATCTATTCTTTTTTCATCATCTAAACTTACTAAGATTGCACCTATTTCTATTATTTCATGATGATATTGCGTTCCTTCGAGATCAAGGAATAATAGTTTATCTGTCTTTGGAAATTCATTTTGTAATATTTTCATCGATAATTATTCTATGTTATACCTAAAATAAAATCAAGGAATGACAATAGCCCGATAGCAATTTGAAATAAAACATATACATAAGTGAACAAGAAAGAAGGTGAAAAATGTTCAATAATAACTGTGGTTGCCGAAATAGACAATCCATGCCTTATATAAATTGTGAAAGTTACACTTTATCAATGCGTCCCGAATGTGAAATATCCGCTTTAACAATGAATTTAGTTCCTAATGTTTCAACAGCGGTCGTATGTGAATTTGTAACTTATACATTAACTATTACTAATAATTGTTCTTCGAGTTTAACAAAGCCTATTCTCAATGTAAATTTAGGTAACTCTTTATGCTATAACAAAGGGACTTTAACTGTAGACGGCACAGCTAAAGCTGATGTAACATGCTTGCAGAATTTAGTTCTAGATGATTTAAACTCAGGAGCAACAGTAACAATTACTTTCCAAGCTCGAGTAATGAACAGTAGACGTTATAACATTTGCAATGCTAGTTTAACATATGCCCTATCTTGTTGCTGTTTAACAAGATGCTATAAAACTATTTCTAACGATGCGCTAGTACAAGTTTGTCAATGTTGTAGTTCACAGACTACTTCTGCATAATTAATAGTTTTTAAAGGTTGGCGAAAGCCAACTTTTTATTTGTAATAAACTACCACCATAATCTTAAAATTGATATAATTTAAATATGAATATAGCAATTATATTAATGGCCGGGAAAGGCGAAAGAGCAGAAACTACCATTCCTAAACAATACATAATAATAGATGGAAAACCAATATATGAATATTGTCTTTTGCAATTTTATCGCAACAAAAATATCGATAAAATTATTTTAGTAACAGATAATATTTATTACGATAAGGTTAAAGATTATATTTCACTGCAAAAATATGATAATAAATGTGAAGTTACTATCGGGGGAAAAAGTCGGAAAGAAAGTGTTTTAAACGCTTTAATATATCTTGGAAATAAAATTGACAAAGAAGATATAGTTCTTGTTCACGATTCGGCCAGGCCATTAGTAGATGAAACAATTATAAATGACAATATTAAAGTTGCTTCTTGTAATAAAATTGCTGTTACTGCTATAAAAGCAACATCAACATTAGTTGAAATAGATACGGATAATAAAAGTACTAAAAATTATTTAGATCGTTCAAAAATAATGGAAATCCAAACACCACAATCTTTTAAATTTTCTAAATTTTTAAAAGTAAGTGAATATTATCGAGAAAAATCAGAACAAACAGATGATTCACAAATATTCTTTAAAGCAGGAGAAAAACTTGAATTTGTTAAAGGAAACTGCTTTAATTTTAAGATAACTACAATGGAAGATATAAAACTTTTTATGACTATTATGAATTCTAAAATGTGAGGCTAATTATGGAAACTGAAAAATTATTTATAGGTAAAACAAAAAAGCAATGGATAATAACGTTATCATTTATATTATTGCTATCACTTATTTCAATGTTGCAAATTTTGTTCAAATTTACTGATAGTACTATAACAATAATCGGTTATCAAATAGATGTTAATCTTTTAATTCAATCATCTATTATTGGATTAATTTTACCATTAGCATTAATTTTAGCTTCTTACTTTATTATCAAATATTTAAAGCCTCAAGAAAAAATATCCACCAGAAATATGATATGGGCAATTATACTTTTTATCTGTGGTCTAGCCGCCGAAATTGTTTTAAATTTAATTTTTATTTTCTATGCTAAATTGCCAGCTTTAGTATTTTTTCCAATCGATACCTTTATAGTTCTAATTTATACATACTTATGCTATGAATTGTGCTTTTTAGGGCACTTTGATGATCCTTCACGTTTTTTTGAAATATTTAGATTTGCTCTTGTCGGTGCAATTTCTGCAATATTCGATTTTTCTGTCACAAGCTTAATGCGTTTTGTAATATTAAAAAATTTAGAAAATGCTTTTGCTATTTCGACAATTTCTGTTACATGTGGTTTTTTAGTCAGTGTTATAATCAACTATCTTTGTTCAATTACAATGGTATTTAAAAATTCAACCGATAAAAACATTTCTAAAACTTCAAAAGGAGTCATTCTTTTTGTCTTTTTATCAGCTATCGGCCTTTTCATGGGCATGGGATTAGAAGTAATTTTCTTTGATTTGCTATCTCTTCCTGAACCAGTATGCTTCATTATTAGAACATTAATAGTTCTTATCTGGAATTATGTTTCAAGAAAACTATTTATCTTTAAATAAATTAAAACATTAATAATTCATTTAAAGACTAAATTAATTTGTGCATTATTTTTTCACATTTTACCTATATAAAGTAGGAGGAAAAATATGTTCAAAATAATAATTGTAGCTTTAGTTGTAACAATAGCTGGCCTTTTCGTTTTAACTAAAATCGATCCCAGTAATTCTCAAAACAGTCAAGGAAATATTTCAACCGTATCACAAGCACAAATCGGCGAAGGACAAATTAAAGTAGTAATAACAGGGCAAATTGTATATCCAGGAGAATACATATGCAATAAAACCGATACTTTAGGAAGTTTAATTCTTAAAGCAGGTGGAACATTGGATGATGCAGATAAAAACGCATTTAATGAAGATTTAGTTATCGGTGATCTCAATGAATTTTATATCAGTCCTATAAGCAAAGCTCCAGATACATGTGTAATTGAAAATATTACTAAAGTAAATATAAATACTGCAGATAGTAAATCTTTGCAGAAAATTGGTTTAAGTGCAACGTTAGCAGATGCTGTTATATCCTATAGACAAGCTAATGGAAATTTTAAGTCAATTGAAGAAATTAAAAAAGTATCTGGCATCGGAACTAAAACATTTCAAAACATTCGCGATTATATAACGATAAAGTGATTATTTTTTATTCTTTTCTTTCTTATATAATCGGTATTTTTTCTTCTCAAAAAATATGGTTATCTTCCTTTTTTCTTCTTTTAATACTATTTATTATATTCAAATATAAAAAGGAAAAAGATAAACTAAAGCCAACCTTATTTTTGATATGTCTATTTTTTACTTTTGGAATAATAAGACCTTTTCTATATTTATCAGGAAAAGAATTTAATTACGATAATCTAATAGGGGTTGTATATAAGGCCGAGAATAACTACGCTTTAATAGCCACACTAAAAGGTAATTATTATATTAAAGAATCCAATTTAGAAGTTGGTGACATTCTTTCTCTTTCTGGGAAAAGCGAACTTGCGCTTTTTTCTCATTATGAAAATAGTTTTAACTTCACCTCATATCTTCATCATCGCTTTGTTGATTATAAGATAGAAAAACCTTCTATAAATTTTCTTTTTAAAAATCCTTTAAGTATTAATTCATACAAATCATATTGCCTTAATTTTCTAGAATCAGAAGAAAAAATATTAGCTTCTTCTATTCTTTTTGGTGATTCGTTATCAGAATTAAGCTCTTACGATTCGTTATCAAAATTAGGAATAAATAGAATCTTTTCAACTTCAGGAATACATTTAACCTTTTTTATTCAGATAATAAAAGAAAAATATCAAGGAAAAAAGTATTATATAACCATTCAAAAATTAGAATTGCTGTTTTGTTTAATTTTCTATTTTTTAACTGGATTTAAATTTTGTTTTTTAAGACTTATCGTCGAAATATTACTAAGTATATATTTAAACTATAAATCTATATTTATAAATAGACTTTTTTTTTATATCTTCTACAGCATTAATCATACTATCTCTCAACCCATATTATATTTTTGAACCAGGTTTTATATATTCTTATTTAATATTATTTTTTCTTCTGCTTATTCCAAAAAAGAAATATTCATTAAAATTTATACAAACTATTACAAAAAGTATTTATTCCTTTATCATTGTTTTGCCAATAAATGCTTTTTATTACTATGAAATAAATGCTCTCTCGCTTATTTTTTCAACTATAATTATTCCATTAGGAATTGCTGAATTACTTCTTTGTTTACCTCTATTAGTTTTTCCGTATTATGGATTGATTTTAAAATATCCATTAAAAATTATCTATAAAATATTAACTTTCATTGCAAATTTTAAATTGATAATTAATTGTGGAAAGCCTTCTATCATTTTTTTAATTATTTTTTACTCATTATTAATTATCATTTGCTTAACTTCTTTTTTAAAAGCCAAAAAAATATTTAAAGTTTCTATTATTTTCTCTTTATTATTTTGCTCAACTCTTTTTATACCAAAGTTTTCATTCAATGATCAAATAACTTTCATCGATGTCGGTCAAGGAGATTCAACATTATTAACTTTCGATAATAAGCATTATCTTTTTGATACAGGAGGAAATCTTCATATCGATTTAGCAAAATCATGCCTTATTCCATATTTTAAAAAAAATAAAATCAGAGAACTAGAAGCTGTTTTTATCACACATCGTGACTTCGATCATTATGGTGCTTTGGAAAGTTTAAAAACCAAATTCCCGATAAAAAATATCTATGATAATTATCAGATTGAAAATTTTAATTATGGTAATTTAAACATAACAAATCTAAATAAATTCCAAGAAGGTAAAGATACTAATTACGATAGCGGTGTCTATTATATAGAAACACCTAAGAAAAATATTTTAATAATGGGAGATGCGCCAATAGAAATTGAAACAAAAATAATGAAAACTTATTCTGATTTAAATGTCGATATTTTAAAAATAGGTCATCATGGCTCAAATACCTCTTCAAGTTTTGAGTTTTTAAAATATATAAATCCCAAAATAGCAATTATATCTTGCGGATATAAAAATTATTATGGACATCCTTCAGAATCAGTTATAGGTAACTTAAATATTTTAAAAATTCCTTATAAAAGAACTGATCAAGACTTTACAATCGCTTACATTTTGTAATGAAAACGTTTTCAATCAAATATAGTGGAGAAAATTTAATTTTTAAAGTATAATTAACGCGCTATGAAAAATATATTAATACTTGATATCGGAAATACAATGATCGATAGCTATTATCAAAATGAGACGAATGAGTTTTTCTTCACAATCGAAAGAAAAGGGCAATGCGATTTATTCCTTGAAAGTTATTTAAAAAAAATAGATGAATATTTTTTAAATGATTTAAGTGTCTATATTTCAAGTGTAAATAGACCTGCTGAAAAAAGAATTGTAGACTATTTTACACATAAACAGACACCTATTTATTCTCTAAATAGTTTATTGATGGAAAAATATATTAAAGAAAACAATTTCACTATCAATAATATTGCTTTTCTAGGATCAGATTTATTTGCTGATATAGTCGGTTCAAATTATAAAAATAATAAAGCAGAACTTGTCGCAGATTTTGGAACTGCCAGCAAATTATTGCTTGTCGATCAAAATAAAACTTTTCATGGTGGATGTATTTTTCCAGGAATCTATAGTTGTTCAAAAACTTTATCAGCACAAACTGATTTATTAGAATTTACACCTATAGAGATACCCGCTAATATTATATCTTTAAAAACTGATGAAGCTATAAATGCTGGAGCTTTATATAGTGCAGCTTTCACTGTTAAAGGATACTATGAATATTTAAAAATGACTTATCCTGATTTGCATCTTTACATAACTGGTGGCTGTGGTGGAATCTTAATTGAAGCTATGAAAAAAATAAGATTTCATGATTATACTTTTGATAGATTCAGAATAATTCGCGGAATAATAAACGCTTTCGATATAAAAGATAAAATAAGGGGAAACATGATTTATGAGAAGAAATAACTCAATATACTATATTGCTTTATATGCATTATTTATTGCCTTGATGGCAGTTTTTACATATGTACCTTTCATTGGTTACATAAGCCTTGGCGTTGTATCAATGACAACTGTTCATATTCTCGTTTTAACATTTGCTTTTTTAACAGGTTGGAAACATGGTTGGGCTTTTGGATTAATCTTTGGTGTATTTTCTTTAATAAAAGCAGCTACACAACCTGCAAGCTTTCTCGATCCTTATTTTGTTAATCCTCTAATTAGTATTTTTCCACGTGTAGCCTTTGCCTTTGTTGCTGGAATACTATTTGATTTAGTTAAAAAGACTATAAAAAATAAAGCAGTTCAAATTCCATTATTTATATTTATTTCTGCTTTTGTTACTCTTTTACATTCCGTTTTAGTTTTAGGTATGTTAGGTGTATGCTACTTTAGCGACGTCAATAATAAACTTTTAGAAAATGGCGGATATTGGGTCGCCTTTGGCTCAACATTGCTTTTAAATACTCTTCCTGAAATGGCTTTGGCTGGTGTATTAGTTACTCCAATTTCTTTAGCACTAGAAATTCCTTATTCTTATATTTTTAGAAAAAAATATACAGTTACTCCTATTATTACAGTTACTCCTATTGATAAAAAAGAGACTGAAGATATCAAAAATATTGAAGTTCAAGAACAACCTGTAAATAAAATAAAACAAATAGAAAACGAAATAGAAAATAACGATAAAAAATAAAAAGTTCTAGTCGATTGACTAGAATTTTTTTATTATGATTCAAAGAATTTAGAAAAACTGAAAATTTTTTGAGTTTTTTTAAATTGATTGCTATAAAAAGTTTAATATTTAAATTTTAAGATAAAAATTATGTTCAATCGATTGAAAACTACTTTATTCCTACATAATATTCCACTCTTTTTTATAGTCTGAAAATATGGTATATTTAAAAAGAAGTTAAATAGAAAGGAAAAACCTTAATTAAGGTTTTCAAAAAATTAAAATGAACGATAATCAAAATAATTTTTATAGAGAAACTACTTATAGAGAATTAGTTAAGCCTTATCTAGATGAAGCAAAAAAAGAACTCATAAATTACTTGAGCATTAATTCTGTTTATGATGAAAAAACAATCACAGAAAAAACTCCTTATGGTAAAGGCGTTGAAAAAGCTTTAACTTTTTTAGCCGATCTTGGAAAACGTTTAGGATTCAATGTCGATAGAGTAGATCATCATTGCACAGAATTAAGCTATGGTGAAGGAAAACTTTTAGATATCTATGCACACGCTGATGTTGTTCCTGTTAGCGAAAACTGGGTTCATAAACCTTTTGAACCTACAATTGAAGGCGATAAAATATTTGCTAGAGGTGCCTGTGATGATAAAGGACCAGGCTTAGCAAGTTTATTTGCCGCTAAAGCTCTTCTTGACAACAATAAACTAAATGGTTTCAAATTACGTATAATTTTCGGCGGCGATGAAGAAAGAGGTTCTTCTTGCTTAGAATATTATTTCAATGAATATAAAAAAGAATATCCAACCTATGGTTTTACTCCAGATGCTGACTTTCCTATGATTTATGCTGAAAAAAGCATTCATACTGTAGAACTTATAAAAGAATGTCCAAAGTTAGCTTCACTAATTGAAGATTTTGATTTTGGAAAAGCTACAAATATTGTCCTAGATGAAGCTACTGCAATATTGAAAAAAGTTGAAAATTTAGAAAACAAAGTTAAACATTATCAAGAAAATCATAAAGATATAAATCTTGTTTTAAATGACAATACTCTTAAATTTTTCGGAAAATCAGTCCATGGTGCCACACCATGGTTAGGAGTAAATGCTGGTCTTCACCTTTTAAATTTCTTCGGAGAAGAATATGGTATTGAAGAATTATGCAAACTATTCATTGCTCTTGAAAAAGGAGATGGAAAATCTTTTGGTGGAGACTTTACTTCTGAAACATTTGATTCAACTTCATATGCTATTGGAAAAATGAACTTCAAAAATAACACAATTAAATTAATTATCAATCTTCGTCTTCCAGAAAACGTAAATATATCCGAACCTATAGAAAAATTAGAAAAATTTACTTCAAGCAAATGCAATGACTTAGGTGGTTGCGATGCTCTTGTTATTCCTCTTGAATCAACTTTAGTTCAAACATTATGTAATGTTTATAAAGAAGAAACTGGTGATGAAATCAATAAACCTTTAGCAATTGGTGGAGGAACCTATGCAAAAGAAAGTAAAAATTCTTTAGCTTTCGGACCGACATTCCCTGGACGTGATTTCTTCATACATCAAGATGATGAATATTTCTTTATTTCTGACTTTGAAAATATTATCGGAATTTATGCCCACGCTATTGATGCTTTAGGAAAAGCATTGAGGGAGAATAAATAAAATGCGCTTACGTCATAAAACTTGGCAAGAAGAAATGATATCTTCTCATAAAGATATCGCTCTTGAAAAAACTGCTATCGATGAAAAATCTATTCCACCATTTAATATGTTAGAAATCGGATCTGGCTGTGGATTATTCCTTTTAGAGCTTGCTAAAAAACATCCAGAGAATCAATATCTAGGTGTTGAAATTCAAAGAACTGCCTTTGCAATCGGCATAAAAAAATATGTTACTGATGAAAATAGACCTACAAATATTCATTATATTAATGCCCCTATTGAAGCTCTTCTTCCAACATTAGAAGATGAATCATTGGATTGTATATTTTTAAATTTCAACGATCCTTGGCCGAAGAAAAGACATCATCGTCGCCGCTTGACATATCCAACAAAATTAGAAGAATACTATAGAGTATTAAAAAAAGGTGGAAAACTTCTAGTTAGAACAGATAATGATGATTATTTTGAAGGAACAAAAGAATATTTTGCTGAATTCAACAAATTTTCCTATAAAGTTGATGAAAATGCTGAACCTTTTGAAGTAATAAGTGAATATGAATCAAAATTCAGATCTACAGGCAAATCTATCCACGCTTTAAGTGCAATAAAATTATGAGTACCGAAGTTAGTTTATTTTATAATCAAGAAGCCTGCAAGGATGTATTGATTCTAATTGCCGATGAATCTAGCTATCCTGATAAAGTAGAAAAATATGAGGATGTTATCATTTTAAAAAATAAAGATAGAATAGTTGGTATCAACATTCTCAATTCCCTTGAATACGTTAAGATTAAAGCTTCTGGATTAATTCATTCTGTAAATGAACAATTGGCAAAATTAATTGAAAATATCGTAAAAGATTACTCAGATTATGATATAAAAGTTGTCGATAACAATTTCATATTAGGTCAAATAAAAGAGAATCTTGGAAAAAATCAATACAAAATAGATATTGGATTAAAAGAATCAGTATTAGCTATTTCTAATATTGGTGAATTAAATATCGGTGAATTTGTTGAAGTAAGTTATAAAGAAACACGTCTTCCAACTGGACATAAAGCTTATCATTATTTAAAAGGATTAGCCGACTATCTCATAACAAACAAAGATTTAAAACCGGATGTTTGTGGAACTAAATTATATATTCTCGAGTCTTCTAAAAAACATTAAAAAGAGGATGGAACCTTAAATTAGGTTTCTTACCATCCTCTTTTTCTTTATAATATAATAATTTTTTAACTTAATTATTAACAACTGGAACTAAGAAATAAACCATAAATAGAGCGAATATTATAATTGCAACAATCGAAACATCATATTTTGGTTTTTCTAAATTTTCCTTATTTTTGCTAATGCTATATTTAATTAAATCAACAACAAAGATTATTGTAGAAACAATAACATAGCTTATAATACCTATTCCAATACCTTTTGTGATGGAATAGCTTAATACCATCATAATTATTGTCAAGAAGGCTGGAACAGAATTTTTAACTTTAGAGAAATCAATATCTTTAACATTGCTCATCATCAAGACACCAACATAGATTAACGCACCTGCTGCTGCAGATTTAGGAATGAAAGCAAAAAGTGGTAAAAGGAAAATTGATAATAAGAATAATAAAGAAGTAACTAAGGATGAAAAGCCTGTTTTTCCACCAGCAGCAATACCAGCACCTGATTCAACAAAGGTTGTAACAGTAGAAGTACCCATCATTGCACCAGCACAAGTAGCAATAGAGTCAGCTGCCATAATTCGATCATAATTATGTGGTTTTCCATTTTCGTCGATTAATTTAGCATTAGTGGCACAACCGACAACAGTACCCATAGTGTCAAACATATCAATCATGCAGAAAGTCATAACAAGCATTACACATGTTAATGCTGAACCTTCAGGGAAATTAAATCCTTCAGTAAAAGCTGCTAAAAATATACCGCCTTTAGAAGGATCCATAGAAAAGAAATTTGAAAAGTTTGTCCAGAATTCCCAAGTAACACCTGGAACTTTTTCTGAAAGATAATCAAAACTTGTAACGCCTAATGGTAAAGAAAGCAATGTTCCAGCAAAGATACCAATAACAACAGCACCTTTTACTTTATAATGAGATAAAATTGCGATTATAAAGAAAGAAAATAAACCGACCATAGCTGTTCTTGCTGGACCATTTGCTGCCCAGTTAGCACTATTTGAAAGATCAACAAAACCAGAAATTACATAAGGATCGCTGACGATGATATTTGAATTTTGAAATCCAATATAAGTGATAAATAAACCTATACCAACTGTAATTGCTTTTCTAACAGCCTCAGGGATTCCATCAAATATTTTTTCACGCAAAGAAATCCATCTTCCAGTTTCTTTATTTTTTCCACAAGGAATAAAAGTTACGGCTAAGAATATAACACCACTTATTAAAACCAAAAGCATTGCATTTCCATAGGAAAAAGAAAATCCCATGACACCACCAATAACGCTACCAACAGTAGAATTTAAACCCATTCCAGATGCTTGTGCAAAAGGCATTTTAGCCAACAAAGCCATCAACAATGTTCCAATAAAAGCGCCAATTGCCGTTGCGATGAAGACAGAAGACCAGCGGATATCGCTTGTTCCTCCAAAAAGAATTGAGTTAGGGTTGACGGTTAAGATGTAAGCCATTGCTAAAAAAGTAGCAATACCTGCGAGTGCTTCTACTTTGAAACTAGAACCACGAGAACTAATTTCAAAAAAGCCATCTAATTTGTCTTTAAAAGACTTTTTTTAGTTCATTCGAACCTCCCTTTTTGGAAAAATAAAAATTCCGTCAATGACGGAACCATTAAATTCAAAAATTCAAATGAACCGCCATAGTCACAAATTTACGGTTTGTGGTAGAAACTGCTCACCATATTAGAGCGATATATGACCAAACTGATATTTTTACCAATTTCATTGTAACAACGAATAAATAATGTGTTCAAGACATTTTAGTATTAAAGCGGTTACAAAAGTTATTCATCAATTTTATAAGTTACTTTTTTTACACATTTCAACAAGTGTAAAAAAGAAACAAAAATAATTAGCAAAGATTAGTTGAATTTGCTAATTTGCCGAGTATACTATTTATAGTCGAAAGAGATCGACCGAAAGAAGGTGATGCCTATCAAACAAAATAGACACGATCAAATATTGAAATTGATTGTTGAAGATTTTATTGATACTGCAGAACCAGTTGGATCAATGAACCTTCTAGAGAAATACAATCTCGATTGTTCAAGCGCAACTATTAGAAATGATATGATGCAACTTGAAAAAGAAGGTTTAATTGAAAAGACCCACCATTCTTCTGGTAGAGTTCCTTCAGCTAAAGGTTATCGCTATTACCTTGAACATATAAAAAATAGTGAACAAAGTTACGAAGTAGATGAAGAGTTCAAAAAAGAATTCGCACTAGTACTTCAAAAAAAGAGTCAAGCAGTTGAAGAAGTAATGGAAAAATCATGTCAGATACTTTCTGAAATGACAAATCTAGCAACTATAGTTGTTGGACCCAAAGCTTCGCAAGACTTGCTCGCTTCGATCCAAGTAATTCCGCTTAACAGCAACACTGTCACAGCAATAATTGTTACTGATAAAGGATATGTTGAAAACAAAACATTCTCTATCAATGATCAAACATATGTAAATGACATTGTTCAAGCTGTTAAATTGATTAACAAAAGATTAGTTGGAACTCCTATTGAAGAACTAGCTGATAAGCTTAATTCGATTCGTCCTCTAATTAGTGACTTGCTCGGTGAAAGGACAAATATCATAATGGAAGCCTTTATGGAAGCCTTTATGAAATTCGCTCGCAAGCGTCTTGAAACCTTTGGTACCAGCAAACTACTTGAACTTCCTGAATATGAAAAAGAGAAAAACAATTTACTAAACGTTGTTAAATTTCTCGATAATCCTGAAAAGATCAATTCAGAAATTCAAAATCTAGATGATAGCATCGAAGTAAAAGATGATGAGAACATGGCAATAGTAACTAAGAATGTTGATATCAATGGTCAAAATTCCGGAAAGATTGCTGTTGTTGGTCCTAAAAGAATGAATTACAAAAAAATTCTTGCTTCACTTGAATATGTTGCTAAAACTCTTAAACAATACTACGAACAACAAGGAAAGGATGATGATGATGAGTAACGAAAAAGAAAAAGAAGAAGTAGAAGAAACTTCCGAAGAAGATACTGAAGAAAAAGTTTCTAAGAAAAAAGCTAAAAAGTATGAAGCTCGTATTGAAGAACTTGAACAAAAACTTCTTGAAACAGAAAGTTCATTAAACAAAGAACTCATCAATGCCAAGGCAGAAAGTACAGCTTGGAAAAACAAATATTATGAAGCCTATGCCGACTTAGATAATACCCGTAAAGTTCTAGAAAAAGATCACGCGGATATGATTAAGTATAGAGCAATGGGATTTATAGAAAAAATGCTTCCAATGCTCGACAATTTCGAAATGGCTTTTAAAACTATCTCTGATGATCCAAAAATCAAGAATTATCAAACTGGTTTTAAAATGATTTATCGTCAATTAACCTCAGCTTTAACAGAAGAAGGAGTTGAAGTAATCGAGCCTAAAGTCGGAGATGAATTCGATCATAACACAATGGCAGCAATGTCAACTGTTCCTGGAGAAGAAGATAATAAAGTATCTTCAATATATCTAAAAGGATATAAATTAAAAGATCGTTTAGTAAGACCAGCGATGGTTATAGTTACTAAAGTCGAAGAAAAAAAACAAGAAGACAGTCAAGAAACTGTTGAAAATAAAGGAGAATAATTATTATGGCAAAAGAAGTAATCTTAGGTATCGACTTAGGTACCACAAATTCAGTCGTATCTTATATGCAAGAGGATGGCGTTGTTAAAGTCATCCCTAATCCAGAAGGACACAATACCACACCTTCTGTAGTTGCTTTTAAAGCAAATGGCGAAGAAATAATCGGCGATGCTGCTAAAAGACAAATCGTTACAAATTCTGATACTGTAGCATCCATTAAAAGAAAAATGGGTACTGCTGAAAAAGTTCATATCAATTGCATTAACAAGGATTTCACGCCACAAGAAATTTCTGCAAAAGTTCTTTCTTATATGAAATCTTATGCTGAAACTACTATTGGACATCCAGTTAAAAAAGCTGTTATTACATGCCCTGCATACTTCAATGATGCTCAACGTCAAGCTACAAAAGATGCTGGTACAATCGCTGGTCTTGATGTAGTTCGTGTTATCAGTGAACCTACTGCTGCTGCTCTTGCTTATGGCATGGAAAACAAGAAAGAACAAAAAATTCTTGTCTATGATTTAGGTGGTGGTACATTCGATGTCTCCATCCTTGATATCGGCGATGGTACATATGAAGTTATCTCTACATCTGGCGATGCTGCTTTAGGTGGTGATGACTGGGATCACGCAATTCAAAATTGGTTGCTTTCCGAAATCAAGAAAGAAACCGGTGTCGATCTTTCAAACAATAAAATGGCTCTCCAACGTCTTAAAGATGAAAGCGAAAAAGCTAAGATCACCTTATCTTCTTCATTCGAAGCTATCATCACATTGCCTTATATTTCTGCAAACGAAAATGGTCCTATCAACTTTGAAACAACATTAAGCCGTGCTAAATTTGAAGATTTAACTCGTGACTTACTCCGCCGTACTGAAGATCCTGTAAGAAAAGCTCTTGATGATGCTAAACTTACACCTAACGATATCAACGAAGTATTGCTCATCGGTGGTTCTACAAGAATGCCTGCTGTTGTTGAATTAGTTAAAAGATTACTTGGAAAAACCCCTAACTGCTCAGTTAACCCTGATGAAGCTGTTTCTATCGGTGCTGCCGTTCAAGGTGGTGTTATTAGAGGAGATGTCAAAGATGTCTTATTACTCGATGTTACACCTTTAACACTTGGTATTGAAACAGAAGGTGGTGTCATGACTCCACTCATTTCAAGAAATACCACTATTCCTACAACAAAGAGTCAAGTCTTCTCAACAGCTGCAGATAATCAACCTGCTGTTGATATTGTAGTCTTCCAAGGTGAACGTCCATTCACAAGAGATAATAAGATGCTCGGTTCCTTCCACCTTGATGGAATTCGTCCAGCACGTCGTGGTGTTCCACAAATTGAAGTAACATTTAACATCGATGTAAATGGTATTGTAAATGTTAAAGCAAAAGACCTCGATACTCAAAAAGAGCAACAAATTACAATTTCTGGATCCAATGGTCTTTCTAAAGAAGATATCGATAGAATGGTCAAAGAAGCTGCTGAAAATAAGGAAGCTGATGACAAACGTAAGGAAGAAGTTGAAGTTCGTAATAGAGCTGAACAACTTATCCACTCAATCGATGCATCATTAGAAGATGGTGGAGACAAGGTTTCCGAAAATGTCAAACAAGATGCAATTAAGATGAGAGATGAAGTAAAATCCTTACTTGAAAAGAACGATATTGAAGCTTTAAAGACAAAATTAAATGAACTTGAAAGACAAGCTGCTTATGCTCAACAAGCTGCAGATCAAGCTAAATCTTCAAACTCTTCTAATACAAGCTCATCTTCTTCTAATAATGATGCAAAAGATGACAATGTTGTCGATGCTGACTTCACTGAAAAGAAATAAAAAATATCTAAATCAAACCGAGGATTTCTCCTCGGTTTCTTGTGTTAATAGAAAGGAGGCGCCTAAATGGCCAATAAAGATTATTATGCAACACTAGGGGTCAATAAAGACGCCAGCGCTGATGAGATTAAAAAAGCTTATCGTACTCTCGCAAAAAAATATCACCCAGATTTGAATAAAGAACCTGGTGCCGAACAAAAATTTAAAGAAATTCAAGAAGCATACGATGTTTTATCCGATGATCAAAAAAGGAAAACGTACGATCAATTCGGATCAGCAGCTTTTGACGGATCAGCAGGTGGAGCAGGATTTAATGGTTTTAATGGATTCCAAGGCTCCTTCCAAGACTTTGATATGGATGATATCTTTTCTCAGATATTTGGTGGTGGGAGAAGAAGACAATCAAGAGCAGATGCTAATAGACCAGTAAGAGGTGAAGATCAACTCACAAGAGTTGTAATAAACTTTATGGATTCTATCAACGGATGCATCGTTACTATACCTGTAGAATATGATGAACGTTGTGATTATTGTGGTGGCACAGGTGCTAAAACACCTCAAGATATTGAAACTTGCCCTACCTGTGGTGGTACAGGTCAAGTCAATAAAAGAGTACAGAGTTTCCTTGGCACAATAGAACAAAGAACTGTATGTCCAGATTGTCATGGTACAGGTAAACATGTAAAGAATAAATGTCCTCACTGCAATGGTAATGGCTATACACATGTAAAAACCAAAATTGAAATCAATCTCCCTGCTGGTATTAGCAACGGACAACAAGTCCGTGTTCCTGGACGCGGTGGACGCGGTATCAATGGTGGCGAAAATGGCGATTTATATGTTGAAATTGCTGTTAATGAATCACAAGTATTCGAAAGAAAAGGAAATGATATCTACATATCTGTTCCTCTTTCTATAGCTGATGCCTCATTAGGATGTACAATTGATGTTCAAACTGTTTACGGAGAAGCTGAACTTAAAATACCTGCTGGTATTCAACAAGGAACGTTGCTTCGTATGCGTGGAAAAGGTGTAAAGAAAGGTGCAATCTTCGGAGATCAATATGTTAAAGTTGATATTAAGATTCCAAAGAATCTTTCCGAAGAGCAAAAAAACCTTCTAAGACAGTTCCAAGATATTGAAGAAAGAAAACCAGTTCATGAAAGCTGGTTTGATAAAATTAAAAAACATTTTAACAAATAAAAATAAAGAATTGCTAAAAACTTAAACAAGTTTATCAGCAATCCTTTTTTAATTTTTGTATTTAATATTAAAATCACCATTAACTGTACTAAATGAAATATAAGGACATTTCTCGTTTTCACAAATAGTACAAGAATTATGCATTTTACCAGTTACCTTTTCATAATTATAAGAAAAAGAGACACCATAAGGCATAACAAAATCCAAATCACCATTAACTGTTTCAATATAATATAAATTTTGTTCATTCATTTTACTAAAAGAACTCGCATCGATAACCACATTTCCAGAAAAAACCGATATATCCATATTTTTTGAATAACTAAATTCTGATATTTCAACATAAGAACTTCCTGAATTTATAAATAAATCATTCTTATATTCTTTTAAATTACAATATACTTCTCCGTTTAGAGTTTCCAAATTATATTTTCCATTGAACCAGTTTGGAATATATATATCCACGAAACTATCATTATCAATTAAAAAATCTAAACTCAGCCAATCGATTGCGCGATTTTTTTCGACTATATAAAATGGTTTTTCAATAGAAGGAAAGAAAATTCTTTTTTCATCTATCGCATAAGTATAATTGATAATTAAATTTTCATCTTCTGATTCAAACAAACGAATATTTCCTGATTTTATCGATATTTCAATATCTTCTAAAACAACTTTATTATTCTTTAAATTTTCTTCATTTATAACAAATTGCTTTGTCTTTTTTTCAGCTTTAGTAAATCTACGAAAAACACCACCTTGAGCCATTCCTACTCCCAAGGTTATACTTCCGCCTATTACAGCTACTAATCCAACAATACAAAAGATTTTACTAACTCTATTCATTGATTAATAGCTCCTTTTTTTCCAAGCATAATATATCTTTTTACAAAAAATCTTGAATGAATACTTTTTATACTTCCCAAAAGTATTCCTAAAGATATGCCAAAAGATAAAAATATAGCCCCAAAAATCAAGAGAATATATCCTACATCCACAAGCAATTGTCCACCTTTAGCAGGACTATTGAGAAAATAATAAATACTAGAAAAAATGGTCATGATCAATGCTCCAGCAGAAGCTAATGTCAAAGCTACACCAATCAAAACAAAAAAAGACATCATTAAAGCAAACATAAAATTAGTTAAAAAAGAATGTCTTTCAGCTCTAGTATAATATTTCATATTCAAATCCATTTGATCATAATCTTTTAATAATGGATTAGCTATTGCTTTTTCTTCATTTAATAAACGCGCTTTACGAAATTTTAATATTTTTTGATTGCGCTCATCTTTAACAATCAATCTTTTTTCTTGGATATTTTTTTCAAAATTTAAGCATTCAATTTCACTTAAAGCCGCTTTTCTTTTTTTTGTTTGCATAGAAAAAGAATCAAAAAAAACTCCTATATTATTTCCTATATTATTAAAAAATAAAAGAGATTTCTTTTCATCTTCATCAAAAGCTTTTTTTAAAAGTTCATTCTCTTCATTCTTTTTAATTTCATCTTCCATTTCTAAATAAAATGCTACAACAAATGCTGCTTTGTCTATCGGATCTGAAAAAATATTTTCTACATTATCTAAATCTTTAGGATTTAATTTATTATATTGCTCATCAAAATACGCTAAAGTTTCTTTTTCTTCTTTTATAGGTAATAAATAAAGATATTTTTTAAATGTATTTTTCCATTCAATATAATTCATAAGTAAATATATTATAATGCACTTATAAAAAATGAACAACTACTCAAAAATAGTTTAAACAATTTATAAATAAAAAATTAAATTGTTTCATTATATTTTTATATATTTATTAATTAATTTCATATAATATTAATATATTATTGTTGACAAAATCAAAATTAAATTATATAGTATTCTTGCTTCAGGGTTGGGTGAAATTCCCACTCGGCGGTAAACCCCGCGACTCATTGAATAATGACTGATAAGGTGAAATTCCTTAGGCGACAGTAAAGGCTGGTATAAAGAGGCTATATAAATTATAACTTTAAATTCTCCTGAAGTTTTGTCAATGGAAGGAGATTTTTTTATGGCAAAACTTGCAAAATCTACAACATTCAATCGTCGAAAACTAATTTTCAACATTTCCACAACAGCTATTCTTTCTGCTCTTGGTGCTGTTTTAATGATAATTGGTCATTATCTACCATATCCTATCGCACCATTTTTAAAATTAGAGCCTTCTGATACTGTTGTAATTGTCGCTTATGCAATATGCGGTTTTCCTTCAGCTTTTTGTACGGCAATAATTAAAACCTTATTAGACTTTTTAATCAATGGCCCTACTGGTGCTTATGCAATTGGACAAATTATTGCTTTGACTACATCGATGTGCTATGTCTTAGGAATTTACCTTTGCTCCAGTGTTTTCAAATTTTTCAAAAAAGGTCTTCCATATAGAATTTTATCCTATGTTATTACAATCGCTATTGTCAGTACAGTAATGACATTATTAAATTATCTTATTTTTACTCCAATATTCTTAACAGGTAGATTTACAACATTCTTAGATCCTCAATTTCAAGGAATTTTTGAAAATGGTGCTATTCCATTTAAAGGACCATTTATCGTTGTTATAATTTGCTTATATTTACCTTTTAACTTGCTCAAAGGTTTAATTGTATGTGCCTTTTATGAATTAGTATTTAACAGATTAATATTCAAATATTTTAAACAGAGTAATTTTTACGAAAAAATTCAAAAACCAGTTGTTGTCAATGATGATACACAAAATGACACTGACAATCAAAACAATAATACAAATTTAGAAAATTAATATTCCCATAAAAGTATTTCCCACAAAAAAAGTTAAGAATCTCACTAAGAGAAACTTAACTTTTTATTTGTTATTTTTATCAAGATTATATTTATATTCTGTAAATGGTTCTGGTTTAGAATAATAGAAACCTTGTATTGCATCACAGTTATTCTTCTTCAAGAATTCAACCTGACTAATATCTTCTATACCTTCAGCAACAACCTGTTTTCCTAATTCATGGCAAAGATTAATAATTGAAGCAACAATTGTTTTTGCCTTATCATCAAACCCATTTCTGCCTTTAAAGAAAGCTTGATCCAATTTAATAACATCAAAATCAAACTCTTTTAACATATTTAATGACGAATATCCACTTCCAAAATCATCAATAGAACATGTGCTGCCAAACTTATGAATCTCATTGATAACACAAATCAAAATATTTTTGCTTTCATATGCCATACTTTCAGTAAGTTCAAACTCAACTAAGTCTGGTGAAATATTATATTTTCTCATGATATCAAAATATTGATTCAGGAAATTATTATGTAATAAATGACTTCTCGAAACATTTACACTGATGCGCAAAGGTTTTCCACCCAAGGATAATATCTCATTTAAATCCTGACATACTCGTTCGAAAACATATAAATCAACTTTGATGACAAAGCCATTTTTCTCAAATAAAGGAATAAACACTCCTGGCAATATCATTCCATGAATAGGATCAATCCATCTAACAAGTGCTTCAGCACCATACCATGTATCATCTTTTATATTCTTTTTCATCTGATAATATACATGGAATTGATTTTCTTTTAAGGCATTGTCTTGTTTATGTTCAATATCAAATGTCATGGCATCGGTTTCTTCCCAAGTTTCATCGAAGAAATTAATACCATCATTGCTATAAAAGTCTTTAATTGCCATTTGTGCAACATGAGCTCTATCGGTATAAACCGCAATGTTAGATTTACTATCAGTTATTTTGTAAACTCCTTGAGTAACAACAATTTCAAAAAGATAATTAGTATTGATTTTATCTTTAATTTTATTTGAAATATTGATTAATCTTTTCTTAATAATATTTTCATCAAATTCATTCATCAAAATTGCAAATCTATCAGAAATTACATGACACACCAATTCCATAGGAGTTAATTCATTTTCGATAATTTCAAAAACATCTTTTAAAACATCATTTGATTCATTTTGACCTAAATTTTCAACTAAGAATTTAAAATGTTTTATATTTAAATAAACTATACAATAAGTATTTTCCGAATCCTGAAACAATAATTTTTCAGCATCAATTTTAAATCTCTCATAATTAATATCCTTGGTAATAGGATCTATATAAGTAAGAGTTTGCATCTTCGTTCTCAATCTATTAAATAAAGTAGTTAATATAAATATAATTATAGAAATCAATACAAACAAACTATTAATAACAACTTCAGTAAAATTAAATGCCTGAACAATATCATTCAAAACAACACTAGAAGGAACAGTAATAAACAAATACCAATCACCGATTAAAACAGGTGAATAAAATGAAATATATTCTATATAGTCTATCGTTATATTTGATACGCCATTATTTTTTTGTTCAAAATTAGTTATTATTTCATTAGTAATATCTTTTCCATTATAATTATCCCAAGCATTGAAAATATTATTAGTGCCATGAAAAACATCAGTAACCAATTCACTAGAAGCAGAATTAACTATAATTGTTCCGTCTTTTTTTACCAAGCTAAAATATGGTGTTCCACTAAAAGCAGTCGAATTAAGTATTTTTGCAAAATTTTCAATAGGAAGTAAACCAACTATACCAGCTATTTTAGTATTATCATCATTGAATACATTAAATTGAATTTGATGTTCACCAAATGGAATAGCAAAAACAATTCTTTCTCCAACATAATTAATATAATATGTTCCAATATATTCTTCATCTCTAGCAATTACATAATCTGCTAGTTCAGAAGAAGAAACATTATATTCTATTCCATCTCTATAATATAAGTCACCAGATTCTAAAAGCAAACTGACAGAACAACCATCAATTTGTTGTTCCAAAACAGTTAATGCCTGGCTTAAAAGATAATTCGCATTACTTGCATCAGTATCAATATTAGATATTATATTTTCTGTAACTTTAAGTTGACCAATCCAGTTATTTATATTTGATAAAATATTGCTTTCAATCTGGCTTGAAATATCTTGCATGACAGTATGAGCTTCATTTTTTGTTCTTTCTTCAAAGCTTTTAGAATAAAAACTACTAATAACCATCGAAAAAACAATTAGAATCAACAAAGCTGCTAAAGCAAAAACACTATTGAAGATTTTCTTAGAACGCAATTCTTTACGGAATAAACGAGAATTTTTTCTTTGTAACTTTTTATTATTCTTTTGTACTTTTTTCTTTAAATTGTTCTTTTGCTGATTTCTATGACTATAAAATTCGCCTGTTGAAAAATAAGCAGTGTTTTTACCCATATGTTTTGCTTTATAAAGAGCGTGATCAGCTCTTTCAAAAGCGGTTGACATCTTAAATTCACCTGCTTCAATTTTTGTTATACCTAAACTACAAGTAACAACAATTTGAGCAAGATTTTTTCCTTCTGAATAATCTAATCTTATATCTAGAATTTTCTCAACAATATCCATAAGATATTCCTTGCTGATATTTCTTAAATACAAAACAAATTCATCGCCACCATAACGTCCAACAATTTGGTCTTTTCCAATATTATTGATCATTCCAGAAATATTTTTTAAATATGTATCACCAGCAATATGTCCTAAAGTATCATTTGCAATTTTAAAATTATCTAAATCAATAACGATTAAATAATCATTACTGATCATATTTCTCATTGCATTTTCACATTCTTTTATCAAAGAACCACGAGATAAAACACCTGTTAAATAATCACGCGAAAGTTGATCTTTATTAGAGTTGATAAGTTGAACTTTATAAATTTCGCAATAAGCAGAATCATCTTCGTTTTTTTGAAAAATAAATCTGATGATATTAATTCCATCATCAGAAATATAAGTGGCCATTTGACTTGTACCAACTTTTAAAGAAATAGATTTTTCAATTAATTCATCAAAAGTAGAATAGGTGAAATCACTTTCGATTACACCTATTCTTTTACTTGAAAAATAGCATTGGAAAAATTCAGCATAAGACATAGCCGAAACTTTATCATCTTCGACTATGATCATTTGCCGCTTAAAGTTAATATTAAACTTAAGAATAATTTTTCCTTCTTCAATCATTTAAAATCCTCTTAAAATATTAATTAGAGAATGTGTAAAAACTATTAATTAAACTACGCAATTCATTAATTTTATGTAATTCTTCAAAGCTATCGTCATATAATCCTAAATTGTCAATTTGTTCTTCAATTCCTATATGATTGACATTACCATCTGAATCATAATAAGATTTTATCAATTTATACACTTCAAAATAATTATCTTTTGTTACTTCTGAATAATTACTGACAATATAATCAATATTGCTTTCAGTTAAGATTATTCTATATGTTAAATCATATAACAATGTATAATCACCATCTGGATCACTGACATATAAATCTAACTTATCAAGCATTCTATTATCTTCAAGTATTTTATATTTTCCAGTCATTGAAGCTAATTCTTCTTTAGCTTTTTCATTTTCCCAAGAAAAATTATCTATTTGATTTCTTAAATCATCAATAAGTTCATTGACATAACTTGTATATTCATCTTCTAAATTTAAAAATTCTTGATAATAAGGAAGATCATCTAATGTCCAGTCAATTCCAAATCCTTAAAGATAAAAAGCGGAAAATAATTGTTGATTTATAATAGTATCTAAACGATTTATTTCTGATAAATTTTTACTGTCAATTGTTTTATTTGTTTCTGTTAAATAATACATATTATAAACAGCAAAGATAGTATAAATTTTATTAAGCTTATCAGGCAAAACTTGAGCATAATCTTCTATGCTAGCAACAGTATCGATTATTTCAACATAATTATTGGCATCATATTCAGCTAATAAATCAAAATCATCAATCATTTTACCAACAGCATCGGCTTTTGAAATCATAAATGAATCAAATTCAGCTTTCTTTTCAAGATATTCTTGATATTTATAAATATCTTGAATATGATGATTCGTTCTTAATCCTAAATCTAATAAAACTTCAACACCTCTAATAGCTTCTAATGAATCAATAAATTCTCCATATATAAGCTTATGTGCTCTTTCAAAATTTTCATCATTGAAACTATCAAATGATAAAAGTTCATTAATATAACTAGAAATAAGAAGTTTACTCCATTGTTTTTCAACACAAGAAATAGTTGCAAAAGAAGTAACACCTAATTCATTATACTTAGTAAATAATTTTGTAAATCCTTTAGTATCAAAAACTTCAGAACTAAGTTTTTGATTTAATATTTCCATATATAAATCTTCGGTTTCTTTATAAGAATTTAAGTAATATTGATAATCAGCATTAACAGCATCAATCTTAGAAGATAATTTAACTTTAAGATCTTCTGGCAATAAATCAATATGCATTTTTAAATTAATAATAGATTTATTATCATTTGCTTTGAGAGAAGTTAATCCAGAAATATATTTAATAAAGCTATCATAGACAATATTTTCATAATTGCTGAAATAAAAATCTAAACTATGATCATATTCTTCACAATTATAAAGCAAAGATAAATAACTTAATGATATTTCATAATCTTCTTTAAAAGTTTGATAATCTTTAGCTATTGAATAGGTTTGTGTGTCACCAAAAATATTATAAATATTATATGATACATATCCATTATGTGTAAGTGTATCCTCTAATAATTCTAACAAAATATCTTTAGTAGTCATTCTTCCAAGCAGAGTTAAAACTTCACCACCTGCAGTTGTTACTTCATAATTTTTCCATGCTTCTAAATATGAATCATAATTATTTCCATTAAAGACAAAGTATGGATTTGAATATCCAATGGCTTCATAATTATAAAAAGCACTATTGTCAATTTCAAATGGTTCAACCTTATCTATATATATTCCATAAAGATATGGCATGCCAAAAATATTAATTCCAGATTCATCAATCTTTTTCAAATTACTATTTTCACTAATATGAATAATATTGATATTACTATTTTTTGTAAAAGCATAACTTTTAATTACTTCAACACTATCTAATAATTTAAAATCATTTACTTCGAGTTTAGTTGGAACATAATATAATTCTTTGAAATCATTACTATATAAAACTCCATCTTTAGAGCCAAAAGTATTATTTTCTTGTTTGACAGAGACAGAAGAACCTTTATAATTTTTAAATGCATTAATATCTAATGTCTTTAAAGATGCTGGGAAATTTAAATCAGCAGTAAGCCCAGAAAAAGCATTAGAACCTATATATTCAAGACCTTCATTGAAATTTATATTTTTCAAGAAACTTATATCATTATAAGAACTAAATGCACTTTCTTCAATTCTTTTTACAGATGAAGGTAATGTAAATTTTTCATCTTTTTTTCCACTAGAATAACGAATTAAAGTAGTTGCATCTTTATTATATAAATTACCATCGATAGAACAGAAATATTTACTATCACTAGAAACTTCAAAATTAGTTATTTTACTATCATCACTAAAAACGTGAAGTCCTAATTCTGTAACTGTACTTGGAATATAAACATATTGCAAATCATCACAACTTTGGAAAGCATAATTTCCAATTAATTCCAAACCTTCTGGCAAATTCAAACTAGAAATACTATAAGCACCAGTAAAAGCATAAGATTCAATATTTTTTAAATTGCTATTTTCTGCAAATTCTAATTCTGTTACTCCATAATTCAAATATGCAAAAGCAAATTGTCCTATTTTTTTAAGAGATGATGGAAAACTTAAAGTGCCTTTAAGTTTAGTAGAGGTAAAAGCACTATCATCAATTTCTTCTAATCCTTCTGGGAAAATTACTTTTTTTAAAGTAGAAATAGAATCAAAAGCATTTTTACCAATATATTTAACCATACTTCCTGGGGCAAAACTAATTTCTTCTATAGAAACAATACTAGCCATGGAAATAGACATGTCAAATTCAGGCATTGAATAATAGATAAAATTATCTGCGATAGCAGTAACTGGATATAATTCTATTGTTCGTGGAAAAACCAAATTCGTAATAGTCGAATAATAATGATCTTCATCATCCCAATTAAATGAATTTATCGTTGCTGTACCATGTTCTCTATCAATGGTGTAATTATATAATTTTCTATAATCTACATCATAACCAGCATAAAAATTTTGATTGGATGAAGCATCCAAATATCCATCTGTAACATATTGAGCTCTTTGTGTTAATTCCTTATCAATAAACCATCCAGCAAATTGCATCAATTGACCATCTTTTTCATAGGTAGGAACAACATTACTTACATCAATTTGTCCGTTAATAATATTAATGTCAGTTGAATCATTTCCATCTAAAGTACCACCATTAAAATTGAAGTGTCCTTTAGATTCAATTACTTCATAAGTGAATTCATATCTTAATCCAGCACAAATAATTACTAAAGTATGTTGACCAAATGTTGAAGTATCTGCTTCAGAAATTTCAACTTCACTAGAGTAATAATAATAGATAATTTCTTGGCCGTTTTCATACTTAACATGAATATTTAAATCGCTTAAATCAATAATATCATTTAAATTGTATTGATTAGCAGGACCACCAGTGCAATATATTTCTTTAGCTTTTCCTAAAGAAGCTGAATTAAAAAAATTAGAAGAACTACTATCTCCTGATGTAGAATTTTGATTGCAGCCAATCAAAGAAGTAGTTCCTATTGCTAAACTTGCAAAAACTAATAAATTAAGTATTTTTCTTTTCATTATTTACCTTATAACAATAACGTTTCCATATCTGCCATCTTTTGTAGTGTATTTTATAATATTGTTATCATCTTTAATTTTTTGAGAAAACAAATCAATTATATTTGTTGTCTTTCCTGTCGATGTTGTATATTGCTCATATTCAACATACCACGAATATGGAATATATACCAAAACTGAATTATCATCATTAATAATTTGACCATTAGACAATTTAATTTCTAAATTTTCCTCTACTTTGCTCAACCTAATTCCAGAAATTAACGGAAATTCAGAACTTCTCGAATATATTGACATTTTGGCATTAATTATCTTTTTAAGGCCTTCTCCGCTAATACGAACAAGAATTCCTTGTTCATCAATTATGATGGTCGATAATTCTTCCGAAGTCAAACTTCCTTTGACAAAATTTCCCTTGATTATCGCTGTTGGCATCAACGCAATAGCGGCTCCTGATTTCATTCTAATACTATCAACAACATAGTCACTAATAAGCAGTTCATTATAATTAATCAAAGAACTATCATAATCAAACGTCTCTTCAACTTGATATGTATCATAAACTTTATTTGCTCTATTAAATATCGCTTCATCCAAACTTTGTATACATTGATCAAGTGATGTCTTTTGTTGTGCATATTGTTTTAAAATTGATATCTCAGGCAAGAATAACTGTTCAACCAAATCTGTAATCATCACTCTTCCACTTTTAATTGAATCTTGTAATTGTTCAAAATTAGAAGAAAGAACATATTCAGAATCTTTTATATAAGAGATAATATCATTTTTAATAAAACCATCAGAGTCCATCATTGAAGCTTTTTGGCCTTCATTAGATGCATAGAAATCAAAGAAAGCATTTATCGCCTCTTTCTTTGAAGGAGAAGCCTTTTCAAAAGCCTTTTCCGAAACACCTAAATAATATCGAGGCTTAGAAGCCACCCATTTTTGATTCGAATCTTCACCGACTAAAGGATAAATTGAATAACTGAAGGTTGCTTTTCTAGTTTTATATTCTTTTTCAAAGTCAATTGAAGGACTAATTCCTAAAATCATCGCTTCAGAATTAAAAAACAAATTCATTTTGTCATTATTGCTCAACGATTCATCAGTATTATAGAAATTATATCTAAACATTGATTGGTACATCTTTAAAATTGTTTCAAACTCAGCATAATAAAGACTATTATTTATAGTGTTATATCCTTTATAATACTCTTTCAAAAATATAGAACCCTTTGTTGTGCCGATAAAAATTGGAATAGCCACGCGAAGAAAAGAATCAAAGAACAATTGGTCACCATCAAGAACTATACAAGCATTAGAATAAATTTGCATTCTTTTTGCTATTTCAATAAGTTCGTTAGCCGTTTCAGGAATAGTGAAATTTCTTTTTTTCATCAAATTCATATTATAGCAAAGACTATATAAATCACCCGGACCAGGGAAAACATTAATTTCATCATTTTCATCTTTTAATAAATAGATAATAGAACTTTGATATTGGCCAATAGATTCAAATCTATTTAAAGGATGCAAATAATCAGAATAAGTATTAGCGATATTTAAATTATCGAAAGCAATAATATCTGTGTCTATATAATCATGAGAAAAATAATAATTTAGTAATTTACTATCATCATATGTATTCACTATTAGTTGATATTTAGATTGATACTTATCATTAAAAGCATGAACTAAAGTAGTTATCTTTTCCGCTTCAGATGATAATAAAGTTAAAGTAATATCTTCAACTCTTGGATATTTATTACTATTATTGTTAGCACACGAAGAAATTAAAAATAGGCTAGCAAAAGCTGATAATATAATCTTTTTTATAGCCGATTTAATTTCCATCAGAGCACTCCCTTGAATAATTCATTTTTCTATTTTTTTATTCAGCCTCAATAAGCATTATATTATAACTATTTTCGACAATTATTGCAATTATTTCAAAAAAATTTTGGCAATTAAAAAGTGAGAAAATAAATTTCTCACCTTATAAATCTTATTCTTCGATTGCTTGAACAGGGCAGCTATTTTTAGCTTCATCCACAGAAGCTTCGAGATCTTCAGGAATCTCATCTAAAATAACACTAGCCTTGCCATCATCGTTAAATGCGAATACTGCATCGCAAATTGCTGTACACATACCGCAAGAAATGCAGACATCTTGATTAACATGAACCTTTTTTCCCATTTTTAAAGGCCTCCTTAACAAATAAATTATAACAAAGGAAAAATAAACTATCAAGTGTTAAGAAAAAATCAAAATTAAATAAATTTAAAAGCAACTTTATAATATTAGAATAAAATTGTTTTTAAAAGATTTATCTAATTACCATTGCTCCTTTTTCATCAAAAATAACATCAAATCCTAACTTTTTAAAGAATTCTTGGTTAGAGTTACATCCAAAATCTTTCGGCGTATAATCAGGATAATATCTATACAAATCATTTATAAAAACTGATAATTTTATATAATCACCATTTCCTCTATTTTCTAAAATCAAATAGGAGCGAGCTTTAATTTCATCAATTTTCTTCATATCTTCTTCAGACAAATCTGGGAATAAATTTTTTCTTGAATCTGCTTCATTCTTTTTAGATGAACTTTTAGATTTTGAATTTGTTTTGGTCTTCTTTGGTTTAGAGATTTGTTTTTCTTCTCCTAATCTTATAAATCTAGCGCAAGTTTCAATAAAGGCTTTAGAAATTTTATCTTCACCAGCGCCAATAACAAAATATCCATCTTCTCTAATACGTATCGCTAAAGAAGTAAAATTAGAATCAGAAGTAGCTAAGCAAAAAGCATCAACTCTATGATCATGAAGAATATCCATAGCATCTATTATCAACACTGAATCCGAATTATTTTTTCCAGTAGAAATAACGTTTCCTTGAATAGGTTTAATTGAAAATTCATTACAAATTTCTTTCCAAGGTTTTAAAATTTGTGATGTAAAATCACCATAAACACGACGAATTGTAATATTTCCAAAAGATTTCAATTGTTCTAGCAAAGTAGGAATATATTTATAAGAGATGTTTTCAACATCTATCAATAAAGCAATAGTATAATCATCATTATTAACAACTTGAGTATTTTCTTCACTTACCTTTATTTTTTTCATCATATCTCCTTAATAAGCATAAAAATTATAACATATAAAAATGTAGAAAAAGCTAAAAATAAAAATATTACATTTATAAAGTTTTTTCTACAATTTTATTTTGCATCAATGATTTTTTTACATCGATTATTCTTTGATTGCTGCTGCCGCGAAATTTCAAAGACAAATGTCTTTGTTCCAAAATAAATGGTCCATCGATAAGTGTATCAACATTGTTTAAGAGATCTTTTAATCTTTGGTTGGCTTTTGTCATTTCTAGAACTTCTTCAAAAAGAAATCCAGTATACAAAATGACATCTAATCCTTTACTTTTTGCATATTCAGCAATTTCTGTCGAAGCATCGATTTGATAAAGCGGATCTCCACCACTAAGTGTTATTCCGTCAGCATATGGATTATCATCAATAATTTTTTTAATCAAATCAAACGAAACTTCTTTTCCACCTTCAAAGTCCCAAGTTTCTGGATTATGACATCCATAACAATGATGAGCGCATCCTTGAAAAAAGATGACGATCCTGAAACCAGGACCGTCAACAATTGATTCTTCTACAAAACCAGCTATTCTCATTTTAATTCATCTGAAGAATATTTAGAATGTTTCACTCTATCATGTTCTTCAGCTCTTTTGCCATTATTGAATCGATCAAGAGTACCAACTAAATAACCAGTAATTCTTCTTATTCTTTCAAAATTACGATTACCATCGCCTTCATGTCGACCACATTTAGGACAAGCATCATCAATAATGCCATTATATCCACAAATAGGATCACGATCGACTGGATGATTGACTGCACCATAACCTATTCCAGCTTTTTTCATATGTCTAATGACTTTTTCAAAAGCTTCAGGATTTTTAGCAACATCACCATCAACCTCAATATAAGTGATATGTCCACCATTTGTATATTCATGATATGGGGCTTCTATATCAATTTTCTTAAAAATAGAAATAGGATAGTAAACAGGAACATGGAATGAATTTGTATAGTAATTACGATCTGTTACACCTTTGATAATTCCATATTTCTTTTTATCAATTTTAACAAAACGACCAGATAAGCCTTCAGCTGGTGTAGCGATTAAAGAGAAATTGAGTTTATATTCTTTAGAAGCTTCATCGCATCTTTCTCTCATATGAGAAATAATTTTAAGACCTAAGGCTTGGCTCTCTTCAGATTCGCCATGATGTTTTCCTACCAAAGCAACTAAGCACTCTGCTAAACCGATAAAACCAATTGTCAAAGTACCATTGCGAATAATTTCATCAATTTCATCTTCCCAACCTAATTTATCCGAATCAATCCAAACATGTTGTCCCATCAAGAAAGGCATATTTTTTACTTTCTTATGGCGTTGTACTTCAAATCTTAAAAGTAATTGCTTGATAACAAGATCAATCATTGAATCAAGTTTTTCAAAGAAAATATCTACATTATGATTAGATTCAATACCTAATCTTGGAAGATTGATTGATGTGAATGATAAATTACCACGACCACAAGTTACTTCTTTACTCTTATCATAGATATTTCCCATTACACGTGTACGGCAACCCATATACGCAACTTCTGAGTTATAATCATTTGGTTTGTAATAAATAGCATTAAAAGGTGCATCCAAGAAAGAGAAATTAGGGAATAATCTTTTAGAAGAACATTCAATAGCTAATTTAAAAAGATCATAGTTAGGATCGCCAGGATTATAATTAACACCTTCTTTAACTTTAAATATTTGAATTGGGAAAATAGGAGTTTCTCCATCGCCTAAGCCTTCTTCGGTAGCAATCAATAAGCTTCTCATAGCTAAGCGACCTTCTTCCGAAGTATCTGTACCATAATTCAAAGAAGAGAAAGGAACTTGAGCACCAGCTCTAGAATGCATTGTATTTAAGTTATGAACTAAAGCTTCCATAGCTTGATGTGTTTGTTCTTCAACTTCCTTTTCACTATCCTTAATAACAAAAGGTTTTATTTTTTCCCAAGATAATTCAGGATATTTTTCTTCAAGTAGTCCAAAAACTTTGTTTTGACTATCGTAATCATGATATCTTGGTTCAATTTCAGATTTATAAAGTTCCTTAAAATAAGGTTTTAACTCGGATTCAAGATTCTTTCCATCAATAAAATCTATAAACTTAATAATATTATTTCTGAAAATTTTATTGTATGTTTTTTTAACACCTTCAGCCATGGCAAAATCAAAATTTGGAATAGCTTGTCCACCATGCATATCGTTTTGATCAGCTTGAATAGCAATACAAGCTAAAGCAGCATAAGAGCGAATATCATTAGGTTCTCTTAAAAAGCCATGACCAGTTGAAAATCCACCATGGAATAACTTTAAAACATCAATTTGACAACAGGTTAATGTCAAAGTATAAAAATCCAAATCATGGATATGAATATCGCCATTGATATGAGCATCAGCAATATCTTTTGGTAAAAGATGAGTTAAATAATAATCTTTGGCTGATTCAGAACCATACTTAAGCATAGTTCCCATCGCTGTATCGCCATCGATATTAGCATTCTCTCTTTTGACATCAGATTCCTTAGAATCTTGGAATGTAATATGTTCCAAAGTAGACATTAAACGGGATTTTGCCTCACGAACTGAAGTGCGTTCATGACGATAAGTAATATATTCTTTTGCAGTTTTAGCATAATTGTGCTTAATCAAAAGATCTTCAATAATATCTTGAGTTTGTTCAACTGTTGGAGTTTCATTTTTATACTTTTTATTCAAAAGAGAAACTACTTCATCTGTAAGTTCACCAATTTTAACTTCTTCTTCTGATCTTTCGACGGCTTTTGAAATAGCATTCAAAATCTTTGTCTGATCAAAAGGAACAATTCGACCATCTCTTTTAATAATTTTCTTAACCATACTAACGCCTCCATAGTGTGCGTATGTAATTATACTTCCCAAAAAAATCTCTTTCAACTGATAAGCATTTTAATTTAAAAGGTTGTTTCTATAAAAAAAGTAAGGTTATTTCGTTTAAACTTTTAAAAAATGTATCAGAAAAAAATTTTTTAAAATTTTTCAGTCTAAATTTGCAATAATAAAATATTTTATTTTTTCTAAAAATATGCTACTCTTGCAATATAAATAAGGAGAAAATTATGACACTTGTCGAAAGATTTTTAAAATATGTTTCTTTTCCTACAACATCCGGAGAAGACAGAGAAGGAAAATGTTCTACAGACGGACAATATGTATTAGCTGAAGAATTAAAAAAAGAATTATCAGAACTTGGATTAACCGATATCTCCAGCAACGAATATGGAATAGTTTATTCTACTTTAAAAGGAGAAGGAAATTTAACCATTGCATTGCTGGCACATATGGATACCTCTCCTTCAGCAAGTGGAGAAAATATCAAGCCACGTATAATTGAAAACTATGATGGAACAGATATAGAATTAAGTCAAAATATCTATCTTAAACCTCAAGAATTCGAAACATTAAAAGATAAAAAAGGACATAAATTAATAGTTACCGATGGAAAAACATTATTAGGCGGAGATGATAAAGCTGGTATTGCAATTATTATGACCGTTTTAGATGAATTGATAAAAGAAAATAAAAAACATGTAAATATAGAAGTTATCTTTACAACAGATGAAGAAATCGGTACTGGAGTTCACCATGTTGAAATGGATAAAATTCATGCCGCTTATGGCTATACAGTAGATGGTGGAAGTTCAAAATATATCAACAAATCAAATTTTAATGCCATAAATATGGAAGTAACAATAAAAGGTCGTTCAGTTCACCCAGGATCGGCTAAAAACAAAATGATTAACGCCAATACATATGCTATGATTTACGACCATAGTTTGCCACAATTTGAACGCCCAGAATACACCGAAAAAAGAGAAGGCTTCTTTCACCTTTGCGAAATGAAAGGATCAGAAGAAGAAGTTCATCTTTCCTATATTTTAAGAGATTTTTCTAAATCAGATTTAGATCACAGATGTTATATAGCGAAAAAAACCGCTGAAGAAATAAATCATAGTCTTGGATATGAGGCAGTCGAAGTAACCTTAATTCCTTGCTATAACAATATGGAAGATATTTTAGAGAAAAATCCACAAGTTATCAAAAGAATCACCGATGCCTATAAATCATTAAATCTAGATTATGAATTTGAAGACATACGCGGTGGAACCGATGGCGCACAACTATCATTTAGAGGACTTCCATGTCCTAATTTAGGAACAGGAGATTACAATTGCCATGGCCGTTTCGAATATGTTGATGTTAATGAAATGGAAACTATGGTCAAAGTACTTAAACAAATGTTAATAAAATAAATTTTAAGAATTAAAAAAGGGATGAAAACCTAAGTTAGGTTTCTAAACATCCCCTTTTTATTTAGACAATTTATCTTTTAAATCTTTAGCTTTATCTTTTAATTGAGAAAAATATGAATTGACTTTTTCGTTTAAATCTTCAGTTGAAAAAGGAATAACTCTAGAAATAAATTCTTTTCTCTTTTTATTTTCAGCTGTAAGATATTCCTTAAGTTTTTCAAATGGCAATACCTCTTGTGCTTTTTTAGACAAAGAGCGCAAACGCACAGATACTTTCATACTTATACAGAAATCGATAAATAATATTCCATATATAATTCCTAAAAAGAAAGAAAAACTCAAATTGTTTTCTGTCCAAATAAAGATATTTTTGAATGGTTGATATAAAGTAAATAAGAAAGCTACACCGATAACAGCCCATATTATTGAAAATAAAGGGCAGATAATTCCTTGTATATTTCCCCATCTTGAAGAATAATCCCAAAGTTTGATATGCATTCCTTTAATGAAGATAATACCAGCAATGTATTCAATTAATGTTAATAAGACTAAAAACAAAATTGCTTTGTAATACCATGCTATGGATAAATCAGAAATAAAATATAAGATTACAACACCAAATCCATATAAAGGAATAAAAGGACCATTTAAAAATCCAGGATTGATCCATTTTTTATGAACTATTCTTCTAAAGAAAAGTTCAAGAATCCATCCACACATTCCACCTATTGCGAATAAAATTAAATAACCTATAATAATTGAATATATTTTCATATTCATATTTTAGCAAACAATTGAATAATTTTTAATTGTTTTTTATTTATTATCCTTCATTTGATTCTGAACGTTGAGAAATAAAGAACAAATGGTCTCCTGCACGTTCCAAATTACCTACAAGATTTATAAAAATACCTGAGACTTCAGCTTTGCAAGTTCCATTATTTAATCTTTCCAAATGTCCTGCAATCAGTGATGAACGAAGCTTATCGATTTCATCTTCAACTTTTTCAGCTTCCTTCTCTTTTGTTAAATTTTCTTTATAATCTAATTCCATAGCTAGGTTATAAGCTTCATTTAACTTTTCTTTCATCGACATCAAATCAGAGTAAACAGCATCTGATAACGTAAGATTACCATCAACTATATTTTTGGTATAACCAGAAATATTGTCAGCAATTTCAGAAAGACGAACAATATCAGCCAAATTTAAATGCAATCTCGATATTCTTTTTTTACTTTCATCTGTCAGATTATCACCATTGATTTTAATAAGGTAGCCGACTAAATTTTTCGACATTTCTTCAACAGTCTTTTCATTTTTCAATATTTCTTGACATTTATTCGAATCTCTATTTAAAAAAGATATTAAAGCCATATTGAGATTATCCATACTTATAGTCGCCATTTTCTTAAAGTATAAATAAGCTCTATCAACAGCGATTTCTGGGCTATTAAGAAGACGATTATCGAGTTCCTTATTCATATTTTTATCATTTTTCTTATCAGGAACTAAAATTGTTGAAACCTTCACTAAAACATTGACAAAAGGTAAAAATAATAAAGCACAAATAACATTAAAAAATGTGTGAAACATGGCAATTTGTGTTGCTGGAGAAGAGAAGATTCTCTTAAAAGTCAAATCATTAAAATCTCGGAAGAAATATAAAAATATAAAAAATATCAACGAACCAATGCAATTAAATAAAAGATGGATAACAGCTGCTCTTTTTCCGTTGGTAGAAGAGCCAATACTTGAAATCAAAGCCGTAACACAAGAACCGATATTAGTTCCAAGAATTACAAAAAACACACCATTTCCTGTTCCACCAACAACTACACCTGCTAACGCTAAAGCAATCAAGATAGAAGTAACAGCTGAAGATGATTGGAAAATCGCTGTAACAGCTATTCCAATAAATAAAAGCAAAAATGGATTATCAATAGAAGATAATAAATCACTTATATAATTATTTTCTGAAAAAATCAAATCCAAATTTGATCTCATAACAAATATTCCTAAAAATAATAGACCTAATCCACAAATGAAGTCTCCAATAGTTTGAATTTTATCTTTTTTAAAAATCATCACCATTATCGATCCAACAAATATACTAGCTATTATTATTTCAGAAATTGGCAAATTAGACAAAGCAACAATTTGAGCAGTTATCGTTGTACCAATATTTGCACCAATAATATAAGAAGCCGCTTGAAAAAGCGTCATTGCTCCAGCATTTACAAATCCGACAATCATAACCGTCATAGCACTTGAAGACTGAATAATACATGTTCCAAGACCACCAATGCCAGCCCCTAGCCATCTTGATCCTGCTGTTTTAGCAAACATCTTCTTTAAAGGTCCAGCAGCTAATTTTTCAGAAGCGCTCTGCAAAATTTTCATTCCTATTAAGAAAGTACCAATACCACCTATCAACAATAAACAATAAATAGCAATATTTGTCATATAATATCTTGTATTCCTCAAAAAAATTTTAACATATTGATTGAAAAATACAATCAAAACATGAAAATGTTTTCATATTTTCAAAAATTAGAAAATTAAAGCCTTTTCTAACATAAAAAAACATATTATAATAATTTGTTGGAGGCCATTATGAAGACTAATGTTATGCGCATTCTTGATGCTCACAAAATTAAATATATAGAGCGGACATATGATGAAAATTTAACTGAAGCAACTTCAATAGCAGATGTATGTAATGTTTCTCGAGAAAAAGTTTTTAAAACATTAGTTTTAATAGGAAATGATAAGAATCATTATGTCTGTGTAATCCCTTCTTATGCACATTTAAATTTAAAAAAAGCTGCCAAAGCCTTCAATATAAAAAACATAGAAATGATTCCACAAAAAGATCTTTTACCATTAACAGGATATGTTCATGGCGGATGTTCTCCTATCGGAATGAAAAAATCTTTTAAAACTTTAATTCATCAAACGGCAGAAGAAGAAAATACTATATGTATAAGCGGTGGAAAAAAAGGTTATCAAGTTGAATTATCTTTAGATGATTTAAAAAAAATTGTTAATTTTACTTTAGCTGATATTATAGAGTAAAAAATATTGTAGAAACTATACTAAAACTATGCAAACAAATTCAAATTTAAAAAACTATCATATCCTACAAGGATTCTCATTATCTAGATATATAGGAGATGCTTTAGTTTACGCTTTTTTAGCTCTATATTTTAATTCATTAAATCTTCCAGCAATTCAAACTGGAACACTTTTAGCTTCCGTTCCAACAATGGCTATCTGTGGAAATATTATAATGTCATTAATTAGTAAAAGTACTAAACGCAATCTTCTTTTGATGAAATTAATAATGCCTTTTGAAATGATTGGTATGGTTCTAATTGGCTTTTTTGATACTTTTATTCCTGTACTAATATGTTCTTTATTAATGAACATATGTAATTCCTGCTTTTATTCGCTTTTAGATGGTGTAGCTGGAGAAGTTTCTGCTTCTTCCAACAAAAAATATGCTGGAATTAGAATTTTCGGATCTATAGCTTATTTTATAGGTTCATTCTCCGGAGGTTTTTTAATCAATAGTATCAACTACAAATTCACATTTATAATAGCTGCCACAACATATTTAATAGGTTATATAATTATTTATTTCATCAATTCAAATGAATTAAATTCCGAACAAAATAATGAGCAAAACTCTAATTTTTTAAAAGTGTTATTTTCAAATAAAACTTTTATTTTTTATTTAGTTTTCTATACCTGTGTCATGAGTATGAACAATATAACAGATAATTTTTTCTCTCTTTTTGCAAAAGATATAAAAGGAATGCCAGAAGATATTTATGGAATAGTATATTCATCTATGATTCTTGTTGAAGTAATTATGATGTTTATCAGTTTGAAAATTAAAAAAATAAATAACAAATTAATACTTATAATTGCATCTTTATTTTTAATAGCTCGCCCACTCACACTTTTTTTTGAAATTCCTTATTTCATGCTTTTCATCGTTCCAATATTCCGCGGAATTGGATGGGGATTAATCTTAGCTTATAACATTGTTACACTAAATACTTTTTTAGAATCAAAATATATAACAAAGGCTATTTTAGTGCTGACAATATTCACTCAAATTTCCAATATGATTTTGAATCAATTCGGTCCAATCATCGTCGAGAAAACTTCTTACAACATATTTTTTATTATATTAGCAACAATAGGAACTATCGGATTAATTTCCATTGCAATAAATAAGATAAAAAGAAAAAACGAAAATTAATTATATCTTATAACCATTTCTATATCTTGTGGATAATCTCCAAAATTTTTTCCAAAAATATTAAAACCGCCACAATTTATTGCATTCTTTTTTGACTCTATCTTAAACAAAATTCTATTGTTTTTATCAACATTAAGTTTGTTTATATTTATTTTGTCATTAACTTTTTCGCCATTTAAACTAACACCATATTCATCGATAACAATATTTAACAATTTTCCAAATTGTGAAGAAGAAATACTCCAAAAAGAAGGTGAATATAAACCTCTTCTTCCTCCAAAATCACCAGGAGAAGTATAATTCAAAATTTCTATGCCATTTATCGAAAACACAATGTCACTTTTAAAGTCATTATTATAATACGGAGTTTCTGAACATATTTCTAAACTAAATCTTATATCTTTGATAACAGAAGATTTAAAATCATTATTGAAAGCATATTCGACAAATCCATAATTAGTATAAACTAATTCAGCGTTGATTCTCTCTGGAATAAATGGTTTATTATCATAAAGTAAAAATGCTTCACTTATAGTTATCAATCCACTTTTAGTTCCAAAATTTGCATTGACATACTCACCTACGCGCTGACTGCTTTTATAAATTTTATATTCATCTTCAGGTTTATTTTCACTATTGAATATCATAGAAATAGTAAAACAAGAAATACTGGCATACCTTCTTATTCTATTATTATTTTCCACAGAGACAATATTGACTAATCCGGCATTTTCTAACAAACGAAGATGAAAAAGAATAGAAGAAACAGAAACATAATTTAATTTTGCTAATTCAGTAATACTTTTTTCTCCTTCTTTTAATTGGCTGAGAATCGCTACTCGCAAAGGTGATGATAAAGCTATTCCAATATTGCAAATTTGAGTTTTATCATCTTCTTTTTCTGTAGTTAAGCTAATATGCATCATAATAAAAAACCTCTTTTAAATTATAGTACATAATAATGTACTAAACTAGATATAAAAAACTAAAACTTGTAGTTTCAACAAATACAAAGTCAAATAACCTAAATGCTATAATTTTAATAGAAATGTAAATATTTCATGCCTAATTAATCCTAAATAGCGGAGGTTATAATGAAAAAAAGGTATCTTCTAAGTATATTAAGCTTAGGTTTATTATTAGTTAGCTGTAATAGCAATACTTCATCTAGTTCTTCTCCATCAAGTAGTTCAAATATCAGTATTTCTTCAAATATTAGTACTTCATCTAGTTCCACATCTTCAAAGAGCATTGCAAAATATACAATTACTTGGAATGTTGATGGAGTTTTAAAAGAAGAAGTTTATAACGAAGGAGAAATACCTTCTTATAACTATAGCTTAGCTAAAGAAGCTGATAAAACTTATACGTATACATTTACCGGTTGGGACAAAGAAATTGCACCAGTTAAAGAAAATATAACTTATACCGCAATATATAGTAAACAATATATCGATTACACCATTACCTGGGTTACATATGGTGGTACTACCACTGAAAGCTACCATTATGGTGATATTCCAGAATATAAGGGAGATACTTCCAAGCCACAAGATGCACAATATACTTATACATTCACTGGTTGGGATAAAGAAATTTCAGAAGTAACTGGAGATTCAACATATACAGCTACTTATAAAGAAACTTTAAATAAATATAAAATAATTTTTGAAGTTGATGGAAAGACTGAAGAAGTCGAATATTATTATGGAGAACTTCCGATATATGATAAAGTTCCTCAAAAATCTTCCACAGCTGAATTCCATTATGTTTTTAAAGGCTGGGATAAAGAATTTTCTAAAGTAACTGAGTCTACAACCTATGTTGCACAATTTGAAGAATTAAAAAATCAATATAAGGTCACTTGGATTGTCGGCGATAACAAATTTGAAGAAGACTACTATTATGGAGAGCTTCCTTCTTTCAAAAATGAAGTAAATAAAGAAGACACTCCAAAATATCATTATACTTTTAAAGGTTGGGATAAAAATATTGAAAATGTTACTGAAGATGTCACATATACAGCTCAATATGATGAAACAATAAGAAAATACAATGTAAATTTTTATAATGAAACAGGTGATACTTTACTATTCAGTAAAGAATTTGAATATGATGTTATCCCAGAATTTTCCGAAGATATTCCTTTAAAATCTCAAACGGATGCTTATACGTATACTTTTAAAGGTTGGACAGATAATATCAACATCTACGATTCAACACTTCCAAAAGTTGTTGGTGAAACAAATTATTATGCAACTTTCAGCAGTACCGCTAGACAATATCCAGTTGAAATAGAATGTCTAGATTTAAACGGAAATTCATTAAAAGAAACTACTTATATTCAAAAAGGATTTAACGAATCTTATAAAATAGAAGCTCCTGAAATTGAAGGAAAAGCAGCAAACGTTGATTACATTTATGGAAAAACAATTTCAAATGAAAACAAAGTTACATTCATCTATAGTGACTTAGATATATATGATGGAACATCTGTCAGCTCTTCTTTATCTGGTGAAGGAACCGAAGAAAATCCTTATCTTATTCAAAGTGGAAATGATTTAGCATATCTAAGAAAAGAAATAAATGATTCTGGCAATTATTTTTCTGGTTGCTATTTTAAATTGACAAAAAGTATAGATTTAAGTAATGTCAGCAATTTTGTTATTGGAAAATCAGGCACCACTTCATTAATGGGATACTTAGATGGAAATAATTGTTCGATTAGAAATTTAAACATTTCTGGGACAACAGTAGGACTCGGATTATTCTGCGCTTTATCAGCAGGCGGAACTATTTCAAATCTTTCAGTCTATGGAACAGTTGTAGGAAAAACATATACAGGTGGCATTGCTGGAAGAAATTTAGGAACAATTATTAATTGTCATAATTTTGCAAATGTCAGTCATAGCGGTGGAAATGGAGCTGGTGGCATTGCTGGTGGAAACACTGGATCAATTATAAATTGCTACAACTATGGTGAAATAAAAACCACAGATAAAAAAGAAAAAATCGGTGGTATAACAGGATTAGGTGAAACAAATTCCAAAATCGAAAATTGTATTAACTATGGCAGTGTTACTGGATACATCAATGCTGGAGGAATTGTTGGTGAAAACCAAAGTAAAGCGATACATGTACAAAATTGTATAAACTTTGGAACAATATCAGGAACTCAAAGAATTGGTGGAATAGTTGCAAATACTGCTTCATTAATTGAAAAATGTATCAATAATGGAGATGTTGAAACAACTAGTACCACTGATGCTTATTCAGGTGGAATTGCTGGAGTTATTTCTGGAACTGCTACTTTAAAAACTTGTATAAATAACGGAAAGATATCCTCAACAGGTAGATATGTAGGAGGAATCGCTGGAGCCAATGCTACAAAAGCCACACCAACAATCGATGGATGTACAAATAATGAAATAGTTATTTCAACTTCCAATGGTGTAGGCGGAATTCTTGGTGGAACTCTTACTGGAAATGTAACGATCATCAACAATACTAACAATGCTGAAATTTCAGGCAATGATAAAGTCGGAGGCATAATCGGTTTATTATCAAATGGTACATATTCAGATAATACCAATAATGGCTTAGTAAAAAGTTCTAGTAAAGAAAGTTACGATGAAATAGGTTCCGATACAAGAGCCTAGACATATAGTTTCTTCATAAAAAGGGTGAATTATCACCCTTTTTATAATTTAAATACTTTATAGATTTAAAAAATACATATTTATAATAAATAATAACAATTAAAAACTTGAAGAAAAATAATATTTATTATATTATAAAAAAAGGCGGTGATATTATGAGAAAAAAAGTTGTTTTAATTTGCACACAATGTTTATCCCGTAATTACCAAGTTTCAGTCAAAGTTGAAGGAAAAACTGAAAGAATAGAAATGATGAAATTCTGTCCGAAATGTAATCAGCACACCCTTCACAAAGAAAGCAAATAATGAGGTGACCAATGAAAAAAATTAACAAATATTTCAAAGGAGTTGGTGAAGAAGTTCGCCGAATCCGTTGGCCTAACAGACGTGAATTATGGCCATCTGTTGGTGTTGTTGTCTCTGTTACAGTTGTAGCAGCAATCGGCTTATTACTTTGCGATTTTATTTCAACAGAAATACTTCGCGCATTCGAAATTGCTTTCAATGGTGGTTCAAGTAGCAGTAGTTCAGCTGCCGCTGCAATATTAAAATTAGGAGGATTATTATGAGTAATGATGTAAATTTTGGTACAAAGCAATGGTATGTTGTCAATACATACTCTGGTCGTGAAAGAGCAGTTGCTGACATGCTTGAAAAACGTAAATATACTCAAAATCTTGAAAATTATATCTTCCGTATCGTTGTTGCTGAAATAGTAGAACCAGGAATGAAAAATGGTAAACCTACTGGAAAAGATGTTGTTAAAAACCTTTACCCAGGTTATGTCTTTATCGAAATGATTATGACAGATGATGCTTGGTTTATGGTTCGTAATACTCCTGATGTTACAGGATTTGTCGGATCTTCCGGTAAAGGTACAAAACCTTTCCCAATTCCTAACGAAGAAATCGAACCTGTCTTAAAGAGAATGAATATCATTGATGAAAATATGTTCTCTAACTATAAAGTTGGCGATCATATTAGAATTATCTCTGGTAGTTTTGAAAATTCTGAAGGTACAATCGAATCTATCGATTCTGAAACTAAAAAAGTTTCTGTATCTATTCTCTTCTTCGGTCGTCCAACAACTATCGAAGCAGATTTCTTCGAAATTGAACTTTTCGACAAAAAATCAAATGCAGATTAAAAGGGCTGTTAGTTAATCTAACAACCCCCTTTTTATTTGTATTAATTATTTAAAAAATCTATATTATCTTGATCATATCCTATCCACTCACTGGCATCAAAAATGGTATTTCCTTTTTTAACACTAGAAGAACGAACTAAGGTATGATTTTTTGTTGTAATATTACCAGATATAACCCAACCAGCGGATGGTTTAGTTTCTAAATCGCCGATTATATCTATCAACTCTCCTTCTTTAAATAAACAAATCGCATCATCGCCGTTAAAATTTACAACATCGTTAGTCAAAATAATATGTGTTGTACTTTCAAAATAATTTAGTAGAGTCGATGCTTTATTTATTAAATAAAGCGTATCATTTGAACTCAAAGTTCCTGTTAACTTATATTCTTTATCGCTACTAGAAGTAACAGCTTTAATAGAATATTTCGATAAATCTAAAGCATCACTGCTTGGATTTTTTATTCCAATAACTTTATTTGAGCCACTGCCTTCAACATAAACACTGATAAAAGGCTCATTATATTTTTCATCGCTTTCTATAGCTTTTATTTTTATAGAAAATATTTTTTGTTGTTGAATATTCCCATACTTAATAGTAGCAGTTAAATTTATAGTAACATCATCTTCTCCAAAAAGAGGATGAGTAACCTTTCCATTATTGCTCAAATATTTGTCATTTGACGATGACCAAGAAATATCACACCCCAGTTTAGAAGTAGGCAGTAGAATATCATTTTCTAAAGAATCTGGAATTACCAATTCTTCTTTAACTTTATTAACTCTGTCTTCATCTGATAAATCCAATTCTATATCATTAACAGAAGTAATTCTTCCTAAACTGCTGGAAAAAACAATCAAATTTTTAAATGATATACTAGTTCCAAGCGGAAGATTATAAATATAATTTACAAGTTCAATTCCATCATCTTTTCCTTTCTGGCATTCAATAACATATTCTTTGATTCCTTTAGTGACAACAAAAGAATACTTGTCAAAACTAGAAGAAATAGAAATATTATCTTTATTTGTTATAACAACATTATCAAAATCAATAACGGCTGGATATGTTTCAAGTTCATTTAGATGTGTTACTTTTGAGGAAATAGGATCAACTACACCATACATTTCTTCCATTCCCACCATACTTATAGCTACATCACCTGAAGCATCAATTCTAAAGCCATAACTAGGAGAAGATTTTTTCTTTCCATAAACCATATAATCTTTTCCAATCTCTACACTATAAGAATTAACATTGATAGCTTGATAAGTATATTTTCCATCTTGAATATAAACATTGACATTATCGTTATATTTAAATTCTTCTATTTTAACAACTCTTCCAATAGCATAACAATTCGGATCCCCTATTTCAGTATTATCAAATATATTTTTTCTTCCATCAGGAGTTAAATAATCTTCACCGGTTGAAGAACTAGATGATGAAGATATCGTTGTTAAAGATGAAGTTGATGAAGATGTTGAAGTTGATGAAGATGTCGTTGTTGAAGATGAAGATGATGAAGATGTTGAAGTTTGACTAGAACTTGAAGAAGTAGTAGTACTTGAATTTATACTATTTGAACTAGTAGAACTACTTGTTATACTTGAAATAATGCTATTAGAAGATGATGATGAACTAGAAGATGTAGTACTGCTAATTTTGTTGCAAGAAACAAGCAAAGCAGAAATTAAAATTAAAAATATTCTTTTTTTCATAAAAACCTCATATTTATTTTAAACTTATTCTGATAATCTTTAAATCTTTATTTTAAAAAAAGCATTATTAAAAATAATATATTTAGCTATATTAATATTTAAAATACATTGTTTAAATTAAAACATCAAAGAAACAACTTTTATATAAATTAAAAGAACAACATTATTATATATTTTTACTAACATACAAAAAAATGATATAATTTATTATATGTTTGCAAAATATCTTTTTACTTATAATCTTAATGACGAACAAATTCAAATCATTATTAATACTGCCGCATTAAAAGCCTATAAATATCAAGTAATAGTTACATTTGGATGTTTTTTCTTTAAAGTACCATTAAAAGATTGTATTGAAAAAAAGATAAACCACATTTTATATTCACCATCGATACAAAAATTTATGTTAGAGCATCAACATATCAGTTCCGCTTTTAATCTAACTTGCAAAGAACCATATTTCTATCTTACTGGATATAAAAAATATATATTCGATATTCCTACAGTTGATAAGCGAATAGAATATATGAAAAGAATATCGACTAATAAATTAAAGCTTCTTGCTCCAGCTATCATCGATCGATGCATGAAAGCACTAAATATAACAAATGTAACTTATACATTATCGTTTAACACAACAATCAATATTTACGGAAGAATAAAATATCCTAGTACTTATTCTAAAAAAGGTAAAAGTTTTACACCTGAAGAAATAACCGGAAATAAATACAATATTGTTCTAAATTGGATGCTTGGTGCCTTCAATGTTAGAATATTTGAATCAGTTATAATTCATGAAGTTGTTCATATGCTTGAATTAAATCACGGAAAAAATTTTTATAAATATGTTTATTCCCTTTGCCCAAATTATGATTATTATCAAAAATGCTTAGAAAATGGTTGGGTTCGCGGAGAGAACGGAGAATTAGTATGAAATCAATAACTAGCAGTTCAAATGAATTCTACAAAGAATTAGTTCAACTAACTAAAAATAAAAAACACAAAGATATGATTTTTTTCGAAGGTGAAGATTTAGTTAAAGAAGCTGATAGCAAAGGAATATTAAAATATGTTATTATTAATCAGGAAGATAATGCTTATAATCCAACAAAAATTCCTAATATTCTTCTTTCTCAAAATCTATATAGAAACCTTGCTTCCTTTAAAAGCTTGCCTAAAATGATGGGTATAGCTAAAATAACTTTAGCTACTAAATTAGAAGGAGATTTAATTTATCTTGATGGAGTACAAGATCCAGGAAATGTAGGGACAATCATCAGAACTGCATTAGCATTAAATTATAAAGGCATTATCTTAAGTCCAGATTCTGCTTATCCATTCTCTTCAAAAGTAATTCAATCTTCTAAAGGTGCTATTTTCAAATTACCGATAATGATTAAAACTATTCAAGAATTTGAAAATTTAAAAGATTACGATTTAATTGGAACTCTTCTAAATGGAGAACCATTAAATGAAGCACAAAGAAATGGAAAGCAAATAATATTGGTTTTTGGCAATGAAGGTCATGGCATAAGAGAAGAAGTGCAGCAATTATTAAACAAAGCTTATCTTATACCAATGAATGAGATAGATTCATTAAATGTTGGTATTGCTGCAGGAATATTTATGTACATATTTCGGAGGAAAAAATGAAAATCGAACAAGAAAAAGACTTATCTGAAGTTAAAGTTAAACGAGTAATTATCTGCTGCAACGGTTTCATAAATACAAAAAAGCACAATTTAAAATGCTTTAAAGATTATTTTGAAACTATCAATACCGATGAAAACAATGAAGTATGTTTAATTTCTTTATATTCACCAGAAGATAAAACAACTTACAACAGAAACAAACAATATAATGTTTTAAAGTCAAAAATTGATGAATACGTACAAAAAAATTATATCATTTACCTTCTTGGATATTCTTATACAGCCGGTTTTGTTGCTAAAGCCGCTTCAGAATATCCAGAACATATACGCAAATTGATTTTGATTTCACCAACTATTTATTTACTCAAAACAAAATTGCTTTGGAATTATCTAAAGGTTGCAGCCAAATACATTCATATGAAAATTAAAAATCCAGTAAGAACCAAGAAAGCAATGTCTAAAAGTAGAATGCAAGGAATAATACCTATTTCATATAATATCGCCTTATCCATTTACAAAAACAGAAGATATTTTAAAAAAGTAAAATGTAAGGTTTTTGTTGGTAAAGCCCAAAATGATGAACTTTGTATAGGAAAAACTCTTTGGAAAATAACCCATAAACTACTAGCAAGCATGGTTACTATCAAATCCTATGTTGAAGGTGGACATACAATGATTATGGACCTTGAATACGGAAAACAATGCTATGACGATATCCTCGCTTACACCTTTCATATTGCTAATCCTGACGACAAAAAAGATGAAGAAGTGGAAAAACTCGCAACACTAAGTTTCACTTGCGATAGTTTACGAAAAAGTGATTAATCAAATTTAAAGTAAGCCATTCAAATTTAAACATTATCGTTTAAATATAAATGGCTTTTTTATTTAGAATATTTTAATCAAAATTAATATATATTTATCTAGTTTATAATCAAAAAAAACGCTATAATAATTACATGGCATATCAATCATTTTATAGAACATATCGTCCAAAAAGTTTTGATGAAGTAGTTGGACAAAAAACAATAATTAAAACCTTAAAAAACGCTTTAAAAAATGACAAAATTGGTCATGCTTATCTTTTTTCTGGACCTCGTGGCACTGGAAAAACAACATTAGCAAGACTTTTTGCCAAAGCTTTAAATTGCGATGAAGGATTGGGGCACGAATGCAATAAATGTGATTCTTGTGAAGCTATTTTATCTGGTACTCATCCTGATGTATATGAATTAGATGCAGCAAGTAATTCTGGCGTCGATAACATCCGCGAATTAATCGATCAAGTAAGATATGAACCAATTATGGGAAGATATAAAGTCTATATCATCGATGAGGTTCACTCCATGACATCAAATGCTTTCAACGCTTTATTAAAGACTCTAGAGGAACCACCGGCCCATGTTATTTTTATTCTAGCAACTACGGAACCTCAAAAAGTTCTTCCAACTATTTTAAGTCGAGTTCAAAGATTTGACTTTTCTAAAATTTCCGATGATGATTTAATTTCAAAAATGGAATATGTTTTAAAACAAGAAAATGTCAACTATGAAATAGGTGCTTTAAGACTTATAGCAAGATTAGCCGATGGCGGTGCAAGAGATGCTCTTTCTATCCTCGAACAAGTAGTTTCTTATAGTAATGATGAAGTAAAAGTCAGCGATGTTGAAACAATTTTTGGATTAATTTCTGTTCCTGAAAAAATAAAACTTGTCCAAGCAATTCACGAAAACAAATTTGATAATGTTATCAATCAAATTCGCGAAAGATATTCCGCTGGTGCTGACTTAGTTCATCTTCATGATGATCTTATTGAAATTTACAAAGATTTATTGATTTATGGAACAACAAGAAATGAAAGTCTGCTTTCTATGCTTACATCTTCTGAAGCAATGCCATTAGCTATCGGTCCAGCAGAGCTAAGAAGAAATCTTGATATTTTAACAGAATCAAGAAGGCAATATCGATTAGTAAAAAATACTCTTGATCATTTTGAACTTTCAATAATTAAATTAATGCTTAAAGACAAAGAAGAAAAAAGAATTATTCCTAATAAATCTATAGAAATTCCTACTGAGCAACCTATTCAAAGCGAATCAAAAGTTCAGTCAAAACCTGTTGAAAAACAACCAATTATGTCAAAGCCTATTTCAACTGCTAGCTCTTCAACAGAACCTCCAAAAGTTTTTTATTTTTCTGAAGATGAAATAATTAATATAATGCTTCAAGGAAATAAAAAATTAAAAGAAAATGTCAATTCATCTTGGCATAATTTAGATAATCTATCTCTTAATAGTGAAGAATCTTTAGCAGCGGCTTATTTAAAAGCCACAACACCACGAATTGTCAACAATGAAATAATGGTTGTTGAAGTTCAACTAGTAACACAAATAAAAAATATCAACGACTTAAGAAAAAGAGAAGTATATCGTTCTGTCATCAACAAAGCTTTTGGTTTTGCCCCAGCTATTTATGCAATGACACCTGATGAATATATTAATGCTGTTCAAATATTTAGACAACTTAGCCAAGTAAAAAAATTACCTGAACCTAAGCCAATTATAATAAAAGGAGAATAAATGGATTTCAATAAAATGCTTCGTGAAGCACAAAAAATGCAAAAAAAACTTAAAGAAGAGCAAGAAGCTCTTGAAGCTAAAGAATTTCAAATTCAAGCAGCAGGTGGTGCTGTTGAATTAGTTATCACCGGTGGATACGAAGTTAAAAGCATCAAAATTAACAAAGATATCATCGACCCTGAAGATAGTTCCATGCTTGAAGATGCTCTTATGATAGCCTTTAATGAAGGAGTTAAAAAGATACAAGTAGAATCTGAAAAAATTTCTGCTGGTCTTACATCAGGAATGGGAATTCCTGGATTTTAATTATGGAGCCAATTAAATCTGTAACCGATTTAAAAAGATCTTTTCAAAAATTACCAGGCATAGGAGAAAAAACCGCTGAAAGGTTAGCCTATGCTTCTTTGCGTTTCAAAAAAGAAGAACTCGATGAATTTATAAATGCTCTTTATAATGTAAAAACAAATGTTCATCCATGTCCAAATTGTGGAATGTATATCGATACTCCATCTTGTCCAATCTGCAACGATCCTTCAAGAAATGATGATACATTATTGGTAGTAAGTGATGCTAAAAATATTATAAGCTTTGAAAAGACCGATACTTATCATGGTTTATATTTTGTTTTAGGTGGGTGCATTTCACCGATAAAAAATATTTCACCCGAAGATATTAGAATTCCACAATTATTAAAAAACATTAAAGAAAACAACGTAAAAGAAATAATATTAGCTCTAAGTTCTACAATCGAAGGAGAAACAACTGCTTTATATATTGCACAACTATTAAAAAATAGTCCAATAAAAGTAACAAGACTTGCTTATGGTTTACCTCTTGGCGCTGATTTAGAGTATGTTGATGAAATCACAATTTCACGTTCCTTAGAAGGAAGGACAACATTAAAAGGAGAAGAAAAATGAAGCCAGGAAAATTAATTACTTTTGAAGGTGGAGAAGGCTCTGGAAAAAGTTCAATCTTAAAAAAAATATCTGAAGAGCTTCAAAAAAGAAATATTCCTTTTATCATCACTAGAGAACCGGGTGGCACAAAAATATCTGAAGAAATTCGCTCTATTATTTTAGATAAACAAAATACTGCCATGGACAAAAAAACAGAGGCTTTATTATATTGTGCCTCAAGAAGACAACATCTTGTCGAAAAAGTTTTTCCTTCCTTAGAAAAAGGAATAAATGTAATATCTGACCGCTATATCGATTCTAGTTTAGTGTATCAAGGCTACGCCCGCGGATTAGGATTTGATAGTGTTATGGACATAAATCTTTTTGCTATAGATAATAGACTTCCTGATAAAACATTATATTTTTCCATAAGACCTGAAGTAGGGCTTGCAAGAATTAATAAAAATAGCAATCGCGAAGTAAATAGACTAGATTTAGAGAATCTTGAATTTCATAATTTAGTCCATGATGGTTATGAAAAATTAGCCAAATTATATCCAGATAGAATTATTAAAATTGATGCAGAAAAAACCTTTGATGATGTTTATAATACTGTTTTAAAAATTATTCTTGAGGAATTAAAAGATGACTAAAGAAGAATTCTTAAAAAATCAACCATTAATATCATCTTTTTATCTTAATGCTGTTAAAAAAAATCATTTGCCTCATGCTTTATTAATTTACGGAGACAATCTTGCACCAATCGATGAAATTGCCGAGTTTCTAGCAAAATCATTATTTTGTGATGAAAATTTAGCTTGCTCAAATTGTGAACATTGTAAACTTTTCGATGAAAATAGAATTGGCGATTTTTATATTATCGATGGCAGAAATCAAAACATAAAAAAAGATCAAATTGAGGAACTATCAAATCAATTTGTTTTAACTAACAAAGAAGAAAATAAATGTGCAGCATATATAATTTATGAAGTTTCAAATATGACTGAAGAATCAGCCAATGCTCTTTTAAAGTTTCTGGAAGAACCTCCAGCAAATGTCTATGCTATTTTAACCACCACTTCAAAAGAAAGTATTCTTCCGACAATTATTTCTCGAGTTGTAAGTCTTAGAGCTTTTCCACAAAAATATAATTATGAAGAAGGCAGCATTGATCCTAAAGCTTTATTTTTAATTCAAGGATTAAGACTTAAAGAAGATCCTTTAGAAATTGCAGCTGATAAAACATTTAATACTGTATTTGAAATGGCAATAGATTTTTTAAATTTATTAGTTTTCAATTATGAAAAAGGTATTGATCTTCTATTTTCAAAAATCAGTGCAAATTTAAAAGACCAAACATGTTATAATTACTTCTATGGTATCGTTTATCAAGTATTTATTTGCATTTCAACAAATAATACTGATTCACCATTCAAAGAAATAATTCTCGGCTTAAAAAGCCATAAAGAAGCTATATATAATGCAACAATATTTCTTGAAAAAATATTGTCCGCTAAAAAATTAAATTATAACTTCACACTTGTTTTAGGCAAATTAGCCACAATATTGGAGGCAAAATGACAGAAACTCAATATTTAATAGGAGTATCCACATCCGGATCTCCACTCATTTACTACACATCATCTTTTCCTCTTGAACTAGGAACTAAAGTAGTAGTTGATACACCTAATATAGGGACAACTATTGGAACTGTTCAAAACAATAAAAAAAGCGAAATAACAGAAGGCTTTCTTCCAATCACTAGAATTGCAACAAAAGATGATCTTGTAATTTTTGAAAAAAATAGCAAAATTGAAAAAGATATATTTAACGTCGTAACTCTTGGAGCAAAACGTTACAATCTCAATATGAAAATTATTTCAACTATAGTTTCTTTAGATTTTTCTAAATTACTAGTTATCTACAGCTCTGATGATAGAGTTGATTTCAGAGAATTAGTAAAAGAATTACATCGTACTTTCAGAACTCATATTGAAATGAAACAAATAGGAACAAGAGATCGCGCACAAATTATCGGTGGCATTGGTGTTTGTGGTCTGCCTTTATGTTGCTCAACTTTTATAAAAAACTTCGATATCATATCAATCAATATGGCTAAAAATCAAATGTTATCTTTAAATATACCTAAACTATCTGGTCAATGCGGAAAACTAATTTGTTGTTTAAAATTCGAAGATGAAAACTATACTGAACTCAAAAAGCATTCACCAAAGATCAATGAAACATATAAATATAAAAATTCAATTTATAAAGTAACATCAGTTAACTTATTTACCGGTATGATAACTTTATCTAACGGAACAGAATTTGTCACTTTAACCAAACAAGAATTAAGAAAAGTACCAAGGGTTACAAATGAACGCTAAAGCAATCTTTTCTTATAAAGGCAATTCCAAGCCTATTTTATACCTAATACCTACTCCTGTTGGAAATATTCAGGATATAGGAGAAAGAAGTAAAGAAATTTTAGCATCTAGTGATTTAATTGCTTGTGAAGATACTAGAAATACTCAAATGCTTTTATCAAGACTTAATATCAACAATAAAAATCTTATTTCTTGTTATAGCCAAACAGAACTCCAACAAGCTGAAAAAATAATCTCTAGAATGCTAACAGAAAAACTTATTGTTAGTTATTGTTCTGATGCTGGCTCTCCTGGTATATCCGATCCAGGTGGCTTATTAGCTAGCTTAGCTATAAAAAATAACATACCTGTATCAGCTATTCCCGGTCCAACAGCCTTTGTTCCAGCCTTAACTGCTTCCGGGTTTAATTCAGCACAATTTACATTTATTGGCTTCCTTCCTACAAAAGAATCCAATAGAATTAAAACTTTAGAAAAATACGTTCAAAGAGAAGAAACATTGATTTTTTATGAAGCACCTCATCGTCTTTTGGACACTTTAAAATCCATGGAAAAAATATTTGGAAAAGATAGACGAGCTTGCTTAGGCCGAGAAATTTCCAAATTATACGAGCAATATATAAGAGGCACATTAGAAGAAATATCAACAATTGAAGAAGATTTTATTCGCGGGGAATTTGTCATTATTATCGAAGGAAAAAAAGAAGAAGATACTGAACTAAGCGAAGAAGATTTAATAAAATTATTACAAGAAGAATTAAAGAAGGACCAAAGCCTCAATGATATTGCCAAAAATATATCTGATACAACTGGTCTAAGAAAAAACTATTTATATAAACTTCTAGTCAAAATAAAAAATGATTTATGAGGAATGAATAAATGAAAAAAAACAAATTCTTATCTTATTTAGGATTAACATTAGCAGTACTTGGAACAGCTGGTTTTATTTTTCTTTATAACTATCCATATAATTCCGTTAATTTTACTAAGCTATCATATCAAAATTACGATTTAACAAATTTAAATTTAAATTCTTCTAATATTGCCAACATTGAAAAAATAGAAGAAACAAATGATTTTACATCTGCAATAAGTGCTTATAATTTAAAATCAATAACCGATTATAACGATTTTAAAACAAAAGCAAACATAAGCCTAGAAAATAATTATGAAGACAATTTTTCAAAACAGAATAATATTTTAGCAATAAGTTTCAAAGGAAGTGCAATTACAAACTCTAAAGCCATTAAGTTCAAAATAGATAATAATTTAACTAAAATTACTATCGGAGTTGAAAATGATTTCATCTTAACTGGTAAAGCTGATAAAGATGAAAACACCTATACTTATTATTTATTTCCCTATAGTTCAAATAATGAAATAGAAAATATTGCTATAACCTTTAAAAAAATATAAATTTTAAACTATTAGGAAAATATAAAAACTAAAAAGCCGTTGATTAAATTCAACGTCTTTTTTATGTTTCAAAATTCAAATTATTTTTTTATTAATTCTGAAGGAATAGCATTGAAATCATCATCGATTACAATGCTAAATATATAATAATTATCAAAATAAATAAATCGATTATCTGTAACTTCAAACTTTTCGGCAAACATTAAAGTTGTCGCTATATTTTTATTATATTCAATTTTTTCTACTTCAATTTCATAATGAGAAGCCCCGTAGCTATTGATATAATATTTAACGCTTTTAGCATTTAAAAATTCAGCATATAAAGGCATTTCAACATAATTTATATATATTCCGGGTGTTTTTTCAAATCCCAACAAAACTATCGATACCATTAAAATACTAATCAACGTTCCAGTACATTTAAAAAAAACAGAACAAAATTTCAAAATCTTTTTCATAATAATATTATTAGAAAAAAAGAAAATATTATACTAAAATATTCAGTCAATAAATATATTTCGAATGATAAAAATAATGAATTATAATTCTATTTTCTAAAAAATATATAATTTTTTATATAAAAAAATATTAAGTCATAAAAAACAATAATAATGACTTAATCTATAGTTAATTAGTTGATTTTATCTAAAATAGCGTGGGCAGCTTTTTTGCCACTTACCATGGCAGCAACAACAGTTTTAGCTCCATACACAATATCTCCAGCAGCTAAAACTTTATCTTCAACAAAGTTAATTTCATCAAAACTAATCCATCCTTTTTCAGAAGGAAGATTCATCTTCTGAGCTAACTCTAAATCAGGTTTTTGTCCAATTGCTAAAATAAAATTATCTGCCTCAAATTCCTGATACACTCCTGTTGGAACAGGTCTTTGTCTACCTGAAGCATCTTTTTCACCTAGAGTCATTTTTTCAACAATTATTTTTTCAACATGATCTTTTCCAACAATTTTTGTTGGGTTGGTGAGAAAATAAAATTCTATCCCTTCATTTTTTGCTGCTTCTAACTCTTCTTTAGCTGCAGGAGCTTCTTTTTCCGAACGTCTATAAACAACAATAACTTCTTTTCCTAAACGACGAGCGCTTCTGGCACAATCCATTGCAACATTTCCAGCGCCGACAACAACTATCTTATTTCCCAAATTTAAATTAAAAGGTTCATTATAACGAATATGATAATTTATTGCTTTTAAAAATGTTCCACCATCATAAACACCTTCAAGATTTTCTCCTTCAATTCCCATATAAGAATATTTTGTTAATCCAGTTGCATAAACTACATAATCAAACTTAGCAAAATCACTGATATCTTCATTCCAAGAATTTACAAATTTGATTCCTGCTTGTTTTAAAACATCAATTTGTCTATTAAGAACAGAAAGAGGAAGGCGATATTCAGGAATTCCATAGCTTAATATTCCGCCAAAATATTTTTCCTTTTCAAAGATTGTTGATTGAATACCATTTTGGGCTAACTCTAAAGCGCAAGAAAGGCCAGCTGGGCCACTTCCAATAATAGCAACGCTTAAATCCCTATCAAAAGGCTGAAATGGCTCATTTTGGCCTGCAAATTTATCAGCAAGATATCTTTCTATATTTCCAGGAATTATCGGCATATGCTTGAAATTTAAAACACAAGCACCACGACATTGTGAATCGTGATCACAAACCCTAGAGCAGATTAATGGAAGATTGCTTCCAGTGCGAATAATTCTATATGCTTCTTCTTCATTTCCATCAAAAAAAGCCTTCATGAATTCATTTATTCTAAGTTCAGCTGGACAGCCTTTCATTTTGCATAAAGGGCGTGGACATTTTAAACAGCGAGAAACTTCTTTTTTCGCTTCTTCATCTGTCAACGTTTTATTAATTTCTTCAAATGTCATGATATTCTCCTAAAGAAAAAAGCTTTTTAAAAAAGCTTTTTATTTTGTAATATTAAGAATTTTAATTGTATATGGGGTTTTAACTTCAACAGTAACTTCTTCACCAACAGAATGTTCAAGAACTGCTTGAGCGAGCGGAGAAGCGTTAGAAATAATTCCCTTGAATGGATCTGATTCAACAGAACCAAGAATTTGATAAGTGAAATCTTTATTCAATTTATTATCATGGAATGTTACTGTAGAACCAATCTTAACAACTTTTTCATTTCCTGTATTATCATCTTCATCGATAACTCTACAATTATTTAAAAGAGCTTCAATTCTTTTAATTTCACCTTCAACGTCAGCTTGACGTGTTCTTGCTGCATCATAATCAGCATTTTCACTTAAGTCGCCTTGTGCACGAGCAGCTTTAAGTTCTTCAATTACTTCTGGTCGAACTTCATTGATGAGGTGATGTAATTCTTGTTCTAATTGTCTCTTACCTTCCTTAGTAAGAATCTGTTCTTCGTTTTCAGCCATAGTTTATCTCCTTATATCTTCTTTATTATAATTGATTTTTTCTTTTTTTAAAAGAATTTAAGTGCTTTATAAATAAAAACTGCCAGGAAAACCCCAGCAGCATTTATATAACACCTACTAATTAATCAACAAAACTAACTAATACGACTTTAGCGTTATCACCACGACGATTGCCGAGTTTTAAAACGCGTGTATAACCACCATTACGATTAGCATAACGAGGGCCATATTCGTTGAATAATTTTTGTAAAGCAGTAACACCAGCTTTTTCATCAGCCCAGACATCGCGAACGATAGCTGCAGCTAAACGACGGGAATTTAAATCACCTTTCTTAGCATATGTAACTAAACGATCTGCTAAGGAAGAAACTTGTTTACCAACCATAGAAGTTACTTGAACATGTCCAGAAACGATGAGTTGAGTTACAACGTTTCTAAGCATGCTTTTATCTTTACTAGCGGTATAAGCGGCTTTAAAACGGACACCGCCCTTACCATGAACATTCTTACGTCCTTGAGTTTTCATGTATTATTAATTCTCCTTTACATCTCACGGAAATGAAGGCCGAAAGCTTCGAGCTTTTCCTTAACTTCCTTGAGGGATTTTTTACCGAGATTTCTGACTTTCATCATTTCTTCTTCGGATTTATTAGCGAGTTCCATAACTGTAGAAATGCCAGCTCTCTTTAAGCAGTTGTAACTACGAACTGTAAGATCAAGTTCTTCAATTGTCATATCAGAATATTTGCTCTTTGCAGGTTCAGCAGTTTTCTTGAAGATAGCTTCATCAATTTGCTTTTCGCTGATTTCAGTAAATTGACTGAAATGAGCAACAAGAATATTTGCAGCTAATGATACAGCATCTGCTGGTGTCATAGAACCATTTGTAGAAACTTTTAAAGTTAAACTATCATAGTTTGAATCGTGACCAACACGTGTTGGGTCAACTTTGTATTCAACTTTTGTAATTGGAGAATATGAAGAATCGGTCATAATCGTACCAATTGGGAAAGTTGTGTAGATAGCCTTATTGTGTTCGCCTGTGATATAACCACGGCCATTATTAGCATATAAAGTCATCTTTAATTCGCCACCTTCTGCAACGTGGGCGATAACAAGATCTTTATTAATAATTTCAACATCGCTTGGAGCCTTAATGTCAGCAGCAGTAACTTCTGCTGGACCTTTAACATCAATAGTCATGACGCGTTGAGATTCAGATTCATCAGTTATACTTAATACTAAGCCTTTAAGGTTTAAGACGATAGCTGTAACATCTTCAACGATACCATCAAGAGCAGAGAATTCATGTCTTGCTCCTTCAACTTGAATAGCGAAGATGCTAGATCCAGGTAAGGATGATAGTAAAACACGACGTAAAGCATTACCGAGAGTCAAACCAAAACCACGTTCTAGTGGTTCAATCTTGAATTCACCATAAAATGAATCTGGATCGATTTTTTCGATATGAAAATGCGGTTCTTGGAATTGCTTCATACTGTTTTTCCCCCTTACTTTCTTGGACGTTTTTGTGGACGGCAACCATTATGAGGAATTGGAGTAACATCAGTAATGGTTTGAATTTGAAGACCAGCAGCTTGTAAAGAACGGATAGCAGCTTCACGAGCACTACCTGGACCCTTAACTTCGACATCAATTGTCTTTAAGCCACGATCTAAGCAAGTTTTAGCAACTCTTTCAGCTGCCATTTGAGCAGCGAATGGAGTACTCTTACGTGAACCGGTATAACCAACATTACCGGCAGAAGACCAAGCGATAACTTTTCCATCTGTATCAGAGATAGAAATAATTGTATTATTGCTTGATGCATGAATATGGGCAACACCTTTGGTGAAACCTAATTTGGTTTTCTTTTTACGAATAGTTTTCTTTTCTTTAGCCATGATGCGTCCTCCTATTACATGACAGCCTTTTTCTTGTTAGCGACTGTCTTACGTGGACCTTTGACTGTACGTGCATTGGTCTTTGTTTGTTGGCCACGGCATGGTAAACCACGCTTGTGACGAATTCCGCGATAGCAACCGATTTCTTGTAATCTCTTGATGTTTAAATTAACTTCACGGCGGAGATCACCTTCAACTTTATATTCGGCGACTTTAGAACGAATAGCTGTTAATTCAGCTTCAGTTAAATCTTTAACTCTTTTTGTTGGATCAACTTTAGCATCGGCGCAAATCTTTTTTCCTGTAGGAATACCGATACCATAGATATAAGCCAGTGAATAAGCTACTGGTTTGTCGTTTGGGATATCAACCCCAGCAATACGTGCCATTTAAATAATTTCCTCCTTAACCTTGTCTCTGCTTGTGTTTAGGGTTAGAGCAAATAACCATAACTCTACCTTTTCTTTTGATAATTTTGCAGTTTGGACAGATTTTTTTGACTGATGGTCTAACTTTCATATTAATTGTCCTCCATGTTAGAACTTTTTGTACCTAATTTTTGAATCGGTACGTAATTCGACCCTGTGTTAAGTCATAAGGGGAGATTTCAACGGAAACTCGATCGTCCAGTACGATAAAAATACTATTTTTTCTCATCTTACCGGAAAGGGTCGCACGAATTGTTAACCCATTATCCAACAAAACATTAAATTTACTGTTTGGAAGTATTTCTGTTACTCTACCTTCAGCATGAATAAAATCTTCTTTGGACATTACATTTCTCCCTTTAAGTGTCTTCGAACATTGCTGTCAACAGTTGCGATGACTGGGCCATCTTTTGTGACTAAAACAGTGTTCTCGTAGTGAGCAGTATAGCCTTTATCTATGGAGACCTCTCCCCATCCATCTGGTAACCTTTTTGTTTTAGCGCTGCCTTCAAGAAGCATTGGCTCAATACAAATTGCCATACCTGGACGTATAATTTGGCCATATCCAGCACGACCAACGTTTAAAATCATTGGATCTTCGTGCATATCCCGACCGATACCATGCCCACCATAAATTTCGGTCAGGGCGAAACCGTGTTTTCTTGCTACTTGTTCAATAGCGTGGGAAATATCCCCAATTCGGTTTCCAGGTTTTGCCATAGCAAATCCCGCGTAGAAACATTCTTCAGCTGTATCAATAAGCTCTTGATGGCGAGAAGAGATTTCTCCAACCGCATAAGTGCGACAGGCATCACTCATCCAACCATTATAGCAGTTTACCACATCTACTGATATAATGTCACCATTTTTTAGAATTTTATTTTTAGAAGGGAAACCATGAACAAGGCATTCATTGACTGAAGCACAGATTGTGAATGGAAATCCTTCATATCCGAGGCAAGCTGGAAATGCTCCGGAAGCGCGGATATGTTTTTCCGCAAGCTTATCAATTTCATAGGTACTAATACCCGGCTTGATATAGGGAATTAAATAATCGAATAATTCTCCAAGTCGGGTACCAGCATCTTTGATTTTTTCAAACTCTTTTTCGGTTTTAATAATAATCATTAGTTCTCTAACGCTTTCTTAATATCTTCAAAAACTGAATCGATATCTTGCAAGCCATCAACTTCTGTAAGTAAGCCTTCATTGCGATAGAAGTCAACAAGTGGTAAAGTCTTTGACTTATAAGCAGTAAGACGAACTTTGAAACTTTCTGGTTTATCATCATCACGTTGAATTAGATCATGTCCACAGCTGTCGCAAACATTTTCAACTTTACTAGGTCTTGTTTGAACGTTATAACTTGCACCGCATTGAGGGCAAACTCTTCTGGAAGCAATACGATCGACCAACTTTTCTTCATCTACTATCAAATTGACAGCGTGAGTAATTGGTCTATTGATTTCAGCTGTAAGTTTTTTCAAAGCTTCAGCTTGAACCAATGTGCGTGGGAATCCATCAAGTAGATATCCATTTGCACAGTCTGGAAGTGATAAACGATCTTTAACAATAGCAATAGTAACTTCATCAGGAACAAGTTGACCCTTGTCCATGTATTCTTTTGCTTTAAGACCTAATTCAGTTTTACGGCTAGCTGCATCGCGGAACATATCACCAGTGGAAATATGTGGAATGTTGTAATAAGCAACAATCTTTTCGCTTTGTGTGCCTTTGCCAGCACCTGGGGGACCCATGAGAACAATATTTTTCATTTATAAACCTCTTTCTAACAATTAATAATCTTGAGCGGCAAGAAGACCATTGATTTGGTTAAATACTTCAATAGCAACACCAACTACAATGATAAGACCAGTACCACCTAAAGCTAAGCTTTGTGGAACAAGTCCTGTTAATGATAAAACAATTGGAAGAGCTGCAATTAACATCAAGGCAAGAGCACCGAGTAATGTAACTCTATTCAAAACTTTACGAATATACTTTTCAGTCTCATTACCTGGACGTAATCCTGTAATGTAAGTTCCATTATCATGGAAATCTTTTGCTAAGCGTTCAGGATTAATTTGCAAGTTAGAGTAGAAGAATGTGAATACAATAATTAAGAATAAATAGATAATCAAGCCCCAAGGGAATGACCAAGTGCCCATATCTACCATCGATTGATAGTTGAAGACATTAATCATTGTCTGTGCCCAATTAGGAACAGTATTACCGCCAGAAACGAAACTGACAATAATTGATGGAGCCATCATGATTGATGAAGCGAAGATAACAGGAATAACACCTGAAGAGTTAATCTTGATTGGTAAGAAACTCGATTGAGCATTTTCATTACCGCTTTGACCAGTAGCAGAATGGCTGACTGGTAACTTACGAACTGATTTTTCAGTATAAGTAACAAAGACAACAATTAAGAAGAATGATAGTAAGTATAATAATAACTTAATAACACCTTCAAGAATTAAGGATGGATTTCCTGTTAAAAGGTTTTGACTTAAATAATTAGCAAATGCACCATAGATTTGGTTAGGTAAAGCAGAAACGATACCAGCAAAGATAATCATTGATATACCATTACCGATACCTTTTGTTGTAATTTGGTCACCGAGCCACATAAGAAGCATGGAACCAGCAACTAAGTAAACAATAATCTTTAAATAACCAAGAATGGTTGTATCTGTCAATGTAATATAATCAGAATTCATCATTGTTACAGTGACACCATATGCTTGAACTGCTCCAAGAAGAAGCGTCAAGTAACGAGTGGCCATATCAATTTTTTTACGGCCTGATTCGCCTTCCTTACCAAGTTCGGTAAGGACAGGCAAAACATCCATTTGTAACAATTGAACAATAATTTGGGCTGTGATGTAAGGTGAAACACCTAAAGCAAACAAAGAGAAACTTTGTAAGGCACCACCACCCATAAGGTTGAGCATACCGAAGACGTTATTTGTATCAAATGCGTCTTTAGATATTTCAACACCAGGAACAGTCAATGCTGATCCAATTCGGAAAATGAGAAAGATAGCCAAGGTAAAAAGGATTCTATTCATTATCTCCTTATTATGTAAAATGGCTGACACTTTCTTCATTTTTATTTCTCCAATATAGCTTCTCCGCCGGCTTGAGCAATTTTTTCAGCTGCCGAGGAAGTAAATTTCTTGGCTGTAACCTTGAATTTTTGATCGGCGCTGAGTTTAATTTCACCATCACCGAGAACTTTAAGACCATCTTTTGGATCTTTAATCATTCCAATTTCCATCAATGTTTCAAGAGAAATGTCTCCATTTCCTAAAACTTCAATAGCCTTAGCGATGTCTTCAACATTAATAATAGCATAATCTTTATGATTAATGTTCTTAAATCCTCTTTTTGGTAAACGACGATATAAAGGAGTTTGTCCACCTTCGAAGCCAGGGTTGATAGCACCACCAGAACGGGCGCCAGCACCTTTTTGTCCACGAGTAGAGGTTTTACCCATACCGGAACCAAGACCACGACCTACTCTTTTACCAGAATGGTCACTGCCTTCGACCTTTTTTAAATTATGAAGTTCCATTATTTATCCTCCCCATGTCTGAGTTTATTAACTTGAGTGTAAGACTTTAAAGATAACAAACCGTTGACTGTTGCTTTAACAATATTGATAGGACTTCTGGAGCCATATACTTTAGAGTAGATGTTTTTAACACCACCTAATTCCAAAACAGCACGGACTGGACCACCGGCAATAATTCCGGTACCATCAGGGGCTGGTTTAAGGAAAACTGTGGTAGCACCATAAGTACCAACAACTGTATGAGGTATTGTACCATCTTTGACGATTGGGAGTCTATACATATGTAACTTAGCATCATCAAGAGCTTTCTTGATAGCTTCGGAAACTTCACCAGACTTACCAACGCCAAATCCGTATTTGCCTTTAACATCGCCAACGACGACTAAGGCAGAGAAACGCATATGACGGCCACCTTTTGTGGTCTTGCAAACACGTCTAATTTTGACAACTCTTTCTTCATAGAGTTTTTCAGCTGGTGCACGGCGTTCTGTGCGACGTCCACCTTGACCCTTACGGCCACCTTCGTGATGATGACCTTTGGCTGGAGCGGCTTCTGGAGCAGCTTCAACCGGGGTACTATCGGTACCGGCCTCAACCGGAGATGTGATTTTTTCTTCTTGTTCCATATTTATTCTCCTAGAATTCTAAGCCGGCTTCACGTGCAGCTTCAGCTAAAGCAGCAACGCGTCCGTGATAAACATAACCAGAGCGATCAAAGACAACTTTAGTTATGCCTAATTTTTTAGCTTTTTCTGCTAAATCAGCGCCAACTTTTGCAGCACCTTCTTTATTTCCACCATTGGTTAATTTTAATTCAAAGGAAGAAGAAGAGCATAAGGTGACATGCTTGACATCATCGATGATTTGAGCATAGATATTGGTGTTTGAACGGAAAATAGAGATTCTTGGGCAGTCGCTTGTTCCAACAACTTTGGAACGAAGGTGTCTTTTAAGACGGGCTGCATTTTTATCAAATGATTTATACATATCTTGTTACCTCTATTATTATTTATCCTTCTTAGCTGTTTTTGCAGCTCTGAGAAGAACGACTTCGCCTTGATAACGAATACCTTTACCATGATATGGTTCAGGACGACGGAAGGAACGAATATTTGCTGCAACTTGTCCAACTTTTTGAGAGTCAATACCGCTGACTTCAATAGTTGTGGCATTTGGGCAAGTAATTGTAATACCTTCTGGTGGTACAACTAAATCTTCATGAGAGTGTCCAACGTTTAAGACGAGTGTGGTTCCGCGCATAGAAGCACGATAACCAATACCTTGAATTTCGAGAACTTTCTTAAAGCCATCATGAACACCGGTAACCATATTGTGAATTAAAGCACGTGTGGTTCCGTGAATCATTTTGTGCTCTTTCAAGTCATCGGGGCGTTTGACTAAGATTTCTTTCTCGGAGACTTCATAGCTCAAGCACGCATTGAAACTCTGAGTGAGGGTTCCTTTAGGACCTTTGACGGTAACTGTATTTCCCTCAACTTTAACTTCGACACCAGCTGGGATGTCGATTGGTTTTTTACCGATTCTTGACATTTTTTTCTCCTTACCAGACGTAGGCGAGTACTTCACCGCCTACTCTTTGTTTTCTAGCATCCTTATCGGTTAATAAGCCGTTGGATGTAGAGATAATTGCGATTCCCAATCCATTGAGGACTCTTGGGAGATCATCGCATCCGCAAGTAACACGAAGACCTGGCTTCGATATTCTTTGCAAATTGGTGATAACTTTTTCACCTTTTGGACCATATTTTAAAGTGATGTGAAGAACTTTTTTAACATCTCCATCAACATAATAACTGCTGATGAAACCTTCATCCTTTAAAATTTTGGCAATGCCAGCCTTCATTGTTGAAGATGGCATTTCTAAACTTGGATTGCCTAAAGCATTAGCATTTCTAATGCGAGTGAGCATATCGGCGATCGGATCTTGTAACATTTCTTGACCTCCTTACCAGCTAGATTTCTTCATGCCTGGAATTTCGCCCTTATAGGCTAATTCACGTAAGCAAATACGGCAAATTCCGAATTTACGGAGAACGCCGTGAGGACGTCCACAACGGGAGCAACGATTATATTCACGTGTGCTGAATTTTTGTGGACGAGAGCATTTTACTTTTAATGATTTCTTTGCCATATTTTATCTCCTAGCGTCTAAATGGCATGCCCATTAATTCGAGAAGGGCATATGCCTCTTTATCGGTTTTAGCAGAGGTAACGATAATGATATCCATACCACGTGTCTTTCCACCGATCTTATCGTAATCGATTTCTGGGAAGATTAATTGTTCCTTGACACCGATTGCGAAATTACCACGACCATCAAAAGCGTTCTTATTGACACCGCGGAAGTCGCGGACGCGTGGTAAAGCGATTGTGACGAGTTTATCGAAGAAATCATACATTCTGATTGAACGAAGTGTAACTTTACAACCGATGTATTGTCCTTCACGAAGTTTGAAGTTAGCAACTGATTTCTTAGATTTTGTCTTGATTGGTTTTTGACCAGCAATGACGGTTAAATCTGCAATAGCTTGTTCGAGGAACTTACTATCTTGAGCAGCTTGACCAACACCCATGTTGATGACGATTTTTTCAAGATGAGGAACTTCCATAACTGAAGAGTAGTTAAATCTCTTCATCAATTCTGGAACGATTCTTTCCTTGTAATCAGTTTCAACGCGAGAAACAATGTTAGCAACTTTATTTCCTTGTTCTGCCATTTTTTCTCCTCCTAGTCAATTACTGTGCCACTCTTCTTTGTGACACGAACTTTTTTGCCATCAACAACTTTGTAACCAATTCTTGTTGGCTTCTTTTCTTTTGGATCAAGAATCATAACGTTGGAAACATCGATTGGAGCATAGATTTCAACTTTCTTGCCTTCTGGATTTCCAGCGGTTGGTTTTTGATGCTTTGTACGAAGATTGACACCTTCGATAACAACTTTATTAACTTTTGGGAAAGCCTTAGAGACTTTTCCGGTCGTTCCTTTATATTTTCCGGAGACGACAATGACTTCATCACCTGATTTAATTTTCATAGTTATCTCCTTCCTTAAATAACTTCTGGGGCTAAAGAAATAATCTTCATAAAGCCTTCACCTTTTTCACGAAGTTCACGAGCGACTGGTCCAAAGACACGAGTGCCTTTTGGAGAAAGATCATCATTGATGAGAACAACAGCATTATCATCGAAACGAATTGTGCTGCCATCAGCTCTTTGATAACCTTTAGCGACGCGGACAATGACACCTTTGACGACATCACCTTTTTTAACACGTCCATTTGGAATTGCATCTTTAACTGCGCAAATGACAATATCACCGACAGAGGAAGCTCTGCGTTTGCTTCCGCCTAAAAGACGGAAAACACGAACAGAACGAGCACCGGAGTTATCAGCGACAACGAGGTTAGTTTCGTTTTGTACCATATTACTCTTCTCCTCTCTTTACGACCTTAATTAAACGGAAGTACTTGTCTTTTGAAATGTGACGAGTTTCTTCGATAAGGACTGTATCACCAACTTTGGCTTCTTGCTTTTCATCGTGAGCTTTGTACTTTTTAAAGTAAGCAACTCTCTTCTTATAAATAGGATCAGCCTTGTAAGTTGAGACTTGAACGGTGATGGTCTTTTCCATCTTATCGGAGACGACAACTCCTTGGAGTTGACGTTTGGTTTTATTATTTTGTTCTGCCATTTTATGTTCTCCTAATTATTACCGGCCAATTCTCTTTCCCGTAAAACGGTTAAGCACTTGGCGATGGATTTGCGAACTTCAGTGATCTTTTTGCCGTTTTCAAGTTCACCGCTCTTTTGTTGGAAGCGAAGTGTCATGAGATCTGCTTTAAGATCGAAAACTTTTTGTTGAAGTTCAGCGGTGGTCAATTCACGAATATCTTCAATTTTCATGATTATTTACCTTGACCTTTCTTTATAACGCGGGCTTTAACAGGGAGCTTATAAGCTGCAAGGCGTAAAGCTTCAACAGCATCAGCTTCTGGAACACCGCCAATTTCAAACATTACGCGGTTTTTCTTAACGACAGCAACCCAACTGTCGACAGAACCTTTACCGGAACCCATACGGACTTCGGCTGGTTTTTTAGTTTTGCCTAAATGTGGATAAATTTTAATCCAGATTTGACCTTGTCTTTTGGTGTAGCGAGATAAGACGATACGAGCGGCTTCGATTTGCTTATTAGTAATGTAATTACCTTCTAAAGCTTGAAGACCGTAGTCACCAAAAGCGACTTCGTTACCGGCTTTTGAAAGACCTTCGTAACTAAGACCATGAGGTCTTCTGTATTTGACTCTCTTTGGTTGAAGCATCTCTTATTCTCCTTTCTTTTCGTCAGCGACAGGAGCAGCTTCTTTAGCAGCTTCTTTAGCTGGACGACGATTATCACGACGACCATTATTACCACCGCGGGAACCACGGTTGTTGAAACGGCGACCATCGCGTTGAGCACGGCTGCGAGCAAGAGCTTCTAATTCTTCTTTTGAAGGTAAAGAAATCCAAACTTTGCAGCCTAAGCGACCATAAGTTGTATGGGCTTCGCATAATGCATAATCAATATTTTGACTCAATGTATGTAAAGATAAGACACCTTCACGATATTGTTCGCTACGAGCAATTTCAGCACCATTAACACGGCCACTGATCATAGTTTTACAACCTTTAGCACCGGCGCGCATAATTGTTTGAACAGCTCTTTTTTGAGCCATACGACTAGAAGCACGAGCTTCAAGTTGTGAAGCGAGGTTTTGAGCAACAACGTTAGCGTCGAGATCTGGAAGTTCAACGGCGACAACGGAAATCTTAACATCGCTTAATTTAGTAGCTTTGAGTAAGCCTTCTTTTAAGACTTTAAGGTTTGCACCTTCTTGTCCTAAGACAACACCTGGTCTAGAGCAGACAATAGTAACAGTAACTTGATCTTTGACGCGATCGATATCGATGCGGGAAAGAAGACTATCTTTAACTTTAGGTGTTAAGTATTTACGAATGAGATTGTCTTGAGCTAAATATGCAGGGAAATCTTTCTTTGCTGCATACCAGTGGGATGACCAATCACGGTTGATACCAATACGTAAGCCGATTGGATTTACTTTTTGACCCATAGATTATTTAGCTCCTTTCATTTTTACGACAACAGTAATGTTGCAAAATCTTTTGATTAAGCCAGATGCAGAACCTTTAGCTCTTGGCAAGAATCTTTTAAGACGGATTCCATCAGTAGCATAGATTTCAGCAATGTATAAATCTTCTGACTTCATTTTGAAATTATTAAAAGCATTTGCTTCTGCACTCTTAATAACTTTTGTTACAGGGGTAACAGCAGCTTTATTTGTATTAGCGAGAATCGCATATGCTTCAGCAAGAGTCTTACCGCGAACAAGATCGACGACCAAACGTGCTTTACGTGGGGTTACACCGATATTTGTTGCAATAGCCTTAGCACTGTCGCGTAAGGGTTCGGTAATTTCTGCTTCATTTACTTTTTTAGTTCTTGGCATTTAACGTTTCTCCTTACTTAGCGGCCTTGTCATCACCAGAAGTGTGGCCACGGAATGTTCTAGTTGGGGCAAATTCGCCTAACTTATGTCCGACCATATCTTCAGAAATGTAGACAGGTACGTGAGTTTTGCCGTTATAAACAGCAATTGTGTGTTCAACCATTTGTGGGAAGATAGTCGAACGTCTGCTCCAAGTTTTTATTACTTGTTTTTTATTGGCAGCGTTGAGAGCTTCAACTTTCTTAAGTAAAGCAGCTTCAACATATGGACCTTTTTTAATACTGCGAGACATGTTCTTTCTCCTTCCTATTAGCCATTACGTCTTCTCATAATGAGACGTGTACTGGCTTTCTTATTCTTACGGGTCTTAACACCCATAGCTCTCTTACCCCAAGGGGTACGTGGTGCATCGCGACCAACTGGGCACTTACCTTCACCACCACCATGTGGGTGATCGTTAGGGTTCATAGCAGAACCACGAACTGTTGGGCGAATACCTAACCATCTATTTTTACCAGCCTTGCCTAAGTGAACAAGGTTGAAATCTTCGTTACCAACTTGACCGATAGTTGCGCGGCATGTTGATAAAACTTTTCTCATTTCGCCGGAAGCAAGACGCAATGAAGTATAGCGACCTTCGCGACCGAGGATTTGTGCGCCTGTACCAGCGGCACGGCACATTTGGCCACCTTTACCAGGTTGAAGTTCAACATTGTGAACAACTAAACCTTCAGGGATAGCAGCGAGTTCCATGCAGTTACCCACTTTAACTTCGCAGGCTTTGCCGGAAACAATAACATCACCAACTTTAAGTCCTTTTGGGCAAATGATGTATGCTTTAGTTCCATCTGTATAGCGGATTAAAGAAATACGAGCATTGCGGTTTGGATCATATTCAATTGATAAAACTGTTGCTGGCATATCATCTTTTCTTCTCTTGAAGTCGATGATACGGTATTTTCTTTTGTTACCTCCGCCAATGTGACGGCAGGTGATACTGCCTGAATTATTACGGCCACCAGTTTTCTTAAGGGTGACAACGAGTGATTTTTCAGGAGCGGTCTTTGTAATATCAGCTGTACTTAATGTAGAAACATGACGAGTACCGGCTGTATTAGGTTTATAATTCTTAATTGCCATAATTTCTCCTATATTTATCTATGGCTTATTCTGCGTGAGCAGCTTTAGCGATTTCTGCTAAATCTGTTGCTTTATCAAGATAGACAATAGCTTTCTTGTATCCGCGAACAAAGCCTTTATAACGACCAACAGTCTTTTCTTTTCTGCTGACGTTTATTGTATTGACCTTTTCAACTTTAACGCCGAAGATTGATTCAACAGCTTTTTTGATTTCGGTCTTATTTGCGGTAGCCTTAACTTCTAAAACGATAGCGTTATTTTCACCTTGAAGGGTTTGAGTTTTTTCAGTGTGAATAGGACCGCGAAGAACATCATAGTCGTGAATTGTTGCGGCGTGGCCGGAAACAGTTTCGACTTCTTCTAATTTCTTTTCTTCTTGAGCCATTAGATAGCCTCCTCTTCTTCGCCTTGTAAGCATTTGACTGCTTCTTCGGTGATGATGATCTTTTCGTTGTTCAAGACATCGTAGACAGATAAGTTATCAGTGCTGACGATAAGAACTTCATTGATATTTCTGATACTTAAAACTAAGTTTGCAGCATATGTATCAAGGACAACAAGTGTCTTCTTTCCTAAGACATCAAGTGACTTTAAGAAATTTACACCTTCTTTTGTTGATACTTTAGCAAAGTCTTCATTGTCGAGAACAATAAGATTGTTATTAGCAACTTTGTCAGATAAAACAGAGAGAAGAGCTTTGTTGTGAACAAGCTTGTTCATCTTAAGTTTGAAATTTTGAGTTCCGGTAGGGCCAAAGACTATACCACCATGTCTCCAAAGTGGAGAACGGGAAGAACCAGCTCTTGCACGGCCTGTACCTTTTTGTCTCCATGGCTTTTTACCACCGCCGGAGACTTCGCTTCTTGTTTTAGTTTTAGCTGTTGCTTGACGGCGATTGGCTAAGTCGACCTTAACAGCTAAATGAACAGAAGGCATGTGTGGTTCGATGCCGAAGATTTCGGAATCGAGAGTGATTTTGCGGAGTTCTTTTCCGTCAAAACCAACTACTGGTAATTGAATATCTTTATTGACAATATTATTCATGGTTATCTCCTAACTTAATCAGCATAGCTAACCAATGGTTTAACTGCCTTTGTCTTATTACCAAGTTTGGCAGAAGTCTTGATCTTAAGAATAGATTTCTTTGGACCAGGAACAGAACCTTTGATGAGTATGCAGTTCTTACTGGCATCAACAGAGACAACTAAGAGATTGCTAATTGTGCGTTGAACATTTCCGTAATGACCAGACATCTTTTTGCCAGGATGAACACGGTTATTGCAACGACCATTAGTAGCTAAAGAACCGATTTGTCTGTGATAACCAGATCCATGACCTTTAGGGCCGATGTGTTTTCCATATTTCTTAATAACACCGCTGTAACCATGTCCTTTGCTGACAGCAGTTACATCGACGATTTCGCCAGCTTTAAAGACATCAACTGTGACGCTTTCACCAACTTCATGATTGTAAATTTCATCGCCTTTGATTTCGCGAAGGAAATATTTTGGAGTTGTATTTGCTTTAGCGAAGATACCTTTTTCAGGTTTGTTAGCTCTTTGCTCTTTTTTGTCCTCATAACCAATTTGAAGAGCTTCGTATCCATCGTTTTCAATGGTCTTCTTTTGAGTGACAACGTTAGGTAAGACTTCGATAACGGTGACAGGATACATCGTACCGTCCGTAGCAAAGACTGAAGTCATACCGATTTTTCTACCGATAATTTCTTTCATTTTCAGCCTCCTAGAATTGGACATCGAAGTCAACACCAGAAGGGAGATCCATTCTCTTTAAGGCTTCGATAGTCTGTTTACCGGGCTTGTTGATGTAAATCAACCGCTTGTGTGTTCTGATTTCGAACTGTTCACGGGAATCCTTGTGGACAAATGGTGAACGTAAGATCGTATAAATTTGACGCTCCGTTGGGAGTGGAATTGGGCCGACGACCTCGGCTCCAGTTTTTTCTGCCACATCGACAATCTTGCTGACGGAAAGGTCTAAGACCTTGTGATCGTAAGCTTTAAGACGGATGCGGATTCTGCTAGTTTTTGTTGGCATATTACCTCCTTAGTCTAAAATCCAGCATAGACATGCGTTCAGTGCAACTTCCCTAGATTCATTCACGGTGACTAGCCATGACAACCGAGAATGGCGTTCTAGCAATTTTGCACGTCAATACGCGCTGCTTTTACACAGCTTTTACTAGTTTAAACTATAAAAAACAATATGTCAACACTTTTTATTTATTTTTGAAAAAATATCGAAAATTAATTTATTTTTAATTTTTTTGATAAAAAATCAAATTTTCTTATCAAAATATAATAATTGATATCAAAGCGATTTCATTGTTCTTTTTTATTAAATAAATATCTTTTATTAAAGAATTATGATAAAATTATGTTCAAGAAATTCTTCGAAGGTCAAATGTGTTTCCCTTTTTCTGTATACCTATTTTTTCTATTCTCCTATATATAATATAAAGGTAAATATACATTTCATTATTTCAAAAGATTTTCCAAAATATTAAAAGGAGGAAAAATGAGTTTTTCAAAAAAACTTCTGGCTAATGAAGCTTACTTAGTTTCTTTAGTTAAAGAATTAAAAAAGACATATAAATACGTCAGTGTCCTTGGTTGTGATCATCAAACCATCGATTATTTTGCTAATAAGAACACAGCTAGCAGTTCTAGTTCACTAGACAATGACTATGGTTATGTTGTAAAAATGACAAATGGTCGTGGTTTTTACGAATATGCTTTTGACTATATTGAAAAAAGCGTTGAAGATTTTGCCAAAGATATCATCGCTTCTTGCAAATTAGATTCTAATTTACCTACAATAGAATCCAAGATTCCTGAAGATGATCCTTTAGTTATGGAAAAAGAAGATGAGAGTGATTTAGAAAAATTTTCTTCTTCTGACATTTTAAACTTCACTAAAGAATTAAAAGATAAAACATTAGCTAAAGATTCAACTCTTGCCAATGTTATAGTAAGACTTAGCACACTCAATTCTTCAAAGATGTTTATCTCTGAAAACAGATTATTAAAGCAAAACTATCATTTTAATGTCGGATTTATCATGAGTGTTTCTCTTGAAAATAACAAAGTTACACCATTTAGAGTTTTCGCTGATGGTGTAAACATTGCTGATTGTGTAAAAAAACTTGAGAATAAAATAGATTTCTTAATTTCAACAAACAAAAAATTAGCTTATGCTAAACCAATTGTTCCAGGTGTTTATGATATCATCACTTCTTCTTCCATCACCGGTTTAATTGTTCACGAAGCTTTCGGTCATGGTGTTGAAATGGACCAATTTGTCAAAGATAGAGCTTTATCAAAACAATATATGGGAAAAAGAGTTGCTGCTAAAGGCGTCTATATGCATGATGGTGCTGCCGGTCAAAAAAATGTTGCTTCATTCTTTTTCGATGATGATGGTGTTTTAGCCCAAGATACCTTAATTATTAAAGATGGTATTTTAGTCGGAGGAATGTGTGACTTAGTCTCTGGAACTCAATTAAACTATAAACCTACTGGAAATGGTCGTCGCCAATCTCATTTAAATAAGGTATATACCAGAATGACCAATACTTATTTTGAAAAAGGTCATGATAAATTAGAAGATATGATCAAATCTATTAAACATGGATATATGTTATTTGATACAAATAATGGTATGGAAGATCCAAAAAACTGGGCTATTCAATGCACTTGTGAATATGGAATAGAAATAGTTGATGGAAAATTGACTGATAATTATGTTTCCCCTGTTGTTATGAGCGGATTCGTTCTTGATCTTTTAAATTCAATTAGCATGATATCTGACGATTTTGAAATCAATGGTGCTGGTTTCTGCGGAAAAGGATATAAGGAATGGGTTCGTGTCAGCGATGGCGGTCCAGCAATTAAAGCGAGGGTTAAATTAGGATGATTACAAAAATTGAAAATATATTAAAACAATATAAAGATATTTCCCAATATCAAATTACCGAAACAAAAACAGATTCTTATGAAATATATTTTGTTCATAAAAACGCTGAAACAATAAGAACTACTACCAGTACTAATTATAAGGTATTAATAATTCAAAATTTTGGCGATAAAATCGGTACTAGCAATTTTATCATTCAATCATATATGACAGAAGAAGATATCAAAAAAGAAGTAGATACAGCTATCGCTTTATGTTCTAAAGCCATATGTTCTCCTTATCTTCTCACTGAAAATGAAAACTCAGATGAAGTCATTAAAAGTAACTTAAATAACTTCAGCAAAGAAGAATTAGCCAAAAAAGTATATAATTGTTTCTTCAAAGAAAGAGAAGATAAAAACGCCACAATCAACGCCTTAGAAATATTTATCAAAAACTCTTCTATACATATAATCAACTCAAGAGGAACAGATAAAAAAGAAACTAGTTCTAATCTTTTCGTCGAATCAATTCCTACTTACACTATTGGAAACGATTCTGTTGAATTGTATAAATCCTATACATATAACAATGTTAATCTCGATGAATTAACAGCAGAAATTGATGCTTCATTAAATGATGTCAAATTACGTTTTTATGCTAAACATCCTGAAAGCAATATTTCTTGCAAAGTAATTTTCCGTGCTCAAGAAATTGAATCGATAATCGGAGATATTGCCAATCAAGCAAATTATGCTGCTGTATATTCTAAATCTAATGTCTATAAATTAAATGACAATTTACAAAATTCAAAAACAGCAGATAAATTAAATGTTACTTTAACCAATAAACAAAATGGTATCATATTAAAATCTTTCGACTATTTCGGTTCTTCTTATGTTCCAACAAAAGTAATTGAAGACGGAATTTTAAAAAGAAACTTCGGTAATCTTCAATTCGCCCAATATTTAAAATTACCTTGCACAGGCGCTCTTCCTTTCATCAACTTAGAACCTGGTGAAACAAAAGAAGAAGAAATGAGAAAAGAACCTTATTTGGAATGCGCTTCAATGTCAGGTATTCAATTAAATATTGAACAAAACTATATTGGTGGAGAAGTTCGACTTGGCTATTACTTTGATGGAAAAACAAAAACGCCAATTTCTGGAATTTCTATCAGTGGAAAATTAGATGAATTCCTCTCTTCTTTAAAACTTTCTAAAGAAACAGTTTCTGGTGCTTATTACGAAGGTCCAAAAATTATTTCTGGCGATCACTTTATAATAATGTAAAAATATTAAATAAAAATGTTGAGATTTAAAACTTTTCTCAACATTTTTTATTTGCACCTATTTTAAATAATACAATGTATTTTTACCTTCTCCTTTTATCGCGACTAATTCTTCATTTATCAATGTTTCAACATTCATAAATAAAGTAATATCAGGTTTAATAGAATCTCTTGCAGCATTCATAACTTGTTGAATTAAATAATCAGAATTTTCTCCCCCCACAAACACTGCCATCATCATTTATTCCAATATAAATAGTTACTTCACGAGTGTTAGCAAAGGCAATAATTTCTTTTTTTATATTGTCAGTATACTTAGATTTTAATTCAGTTACTTCTTTTTCAACAAATAACATATAACCCTCTAATATTATTTCTTTTTTAATAATATTATATTCTGTTCAAATGAACAGAATATGAACAGTAAAGCATTAAAAAAAATGCTGAATTTTAACTTCAGCATCCCTATTAATGTCATTTAATAATTTTTAATTTTATTTTTTGACAATCCATTTATCTCCATCTTGTTCTGAATGATATCCACTTTCAATATATTGTCCATAAATTTCTTTACTGAAAGTACCGCCAGAAATTTTTACTGATGAAGCAACTTTAGTGCCAAATACATTGTTGCTTAGTAGTACTTCTTTATTCATATTCATTTACTCACATCAATATATTATCCTGATTTAAATGGTATGCAACTTTTTATAAATATGAAATAAAATTACAATTTACCAAACTCTTTCATCAGCCATGTTTTTCCAACTTGGCGTGCACCTTCAATTATTAATGGTTTTCTATTTTTACTTTCTTTCCATCTTTTTAATTTTTCAATAGCAATTCGATACATAATTTCTCTTCTCTTCTATTATCTATAAATATAGTATGCCATACTTTTACAAAAAATACAGCGAATGTTCTTCAAGTACAACACTTTTTACAATGAAATTTTGTTATATAACTACACTTTTTGCAACGAAAAAATGTTTTTTAACTTTAAAATAAAACTAAAACAACATTTCAAAGCTTTTACTTACAATTTTATATAAGTTATTTTATTGCATAGAAAAAGCTGTTGTTTAACTTTTTTAGTTATTCAACAGCTTATTTAGATTTTATTCTAGTTCGAATGCACCAGTATAAAGTTGATAGTAATTACCTTTCTTTGCTATAAGTTCTTCATGGTTACCACGTTCAATGATTCTACCATGATCTAAGACCATGATAACATCGCAGTTTTGAACTGTTGATAAACGGTGAGCAATAACAAATACGGTTCTTCCTTGCATCAATTTATCTGTACCTTCTTGAACCAAAGCTTCTGTTCTTGTGTCAATTGATGATGTTGCTTCATCCATGATCATAACTGGAGCATTGCAGCAAGCAGCTCTAGCAATACTTAATAATTGACGTTGTCCTTGTGATAAGTTTGCACCATCTGATTCAAGCATAGTATTAAATCCTTGTGGAAGTCTAGTGATAAAGTCATATGCATTTGCAATTTTTGCTGCTTCATAAACTTCTTCATCAGTAGCATCTAATCTTCCATAACGGATATTTTCCATAACTGTTCCAGTGAATAAGTTTGTATCTTGTAAGACTATTCCTAAGCTTCGTCTTAAGTCTGATTTTTTAATCTTATTTATATTGATACCATCATATCTAATCTTACCATCTGCTATATCATAGAATCTATTGATAAGATTTGTGATTGTTGTTTTACCTGCACCGGTAGCGCCAACAAAGGCTACTCTCTGTCCAGGTTCAGCATATAAGGTTACATTATGAAGAACTATCTTATCAGGATTGTATCCAAAGTCTACATCGAACATGCGAATGTCACCTTTTAATGGAATATAATCAACCTTTTCTTCTTCATGTGGGTGTTTCCATGCCCATAAACCTGTTCTCTCTTGAGTTTCAACTAATGTGCCATCTTCGTTTTCTTTGACATTGACTAAAGTGACATATCCTTCATCTTGTTCTGGTTGTTCATCCATCAAATCAAAGACACGTTTAGCACCAGCAATACCCATAACTACAGAATTAATTTGCATTGCGGCATTATTGACGTTTTGTGAAAATTGACGAGCCATATTTAAGAAAGAAACAACAACACCAGAAGAGAATGTTGTCATACCAATAATAGTTAAATTAGCTTTGACATCACCGAATTGTAAGAATAAAATTGTTCCAATAACAGCGATAACAGCATACATAATATTACCAATATTTCCAGTAATTGGTCCAAGAATATTAGAATATCTATTTGCTAAATAAGATTGTTCTCCAAGAAGATCATTCTTTTTCTTGAAATCTTTTTTACTTTCTTCTTCATGGCAGAATACTTTAATGACTTTTTGACCGTTCATTGATTCTTCAATGAAACCTTCAACTTGTCCTAAAGTTTGTTGTTGTTGAACAAAGAATCTACCAGATTTTGCTCCGATATTCTTTGTTGCTAAAAACATCATAAATACACCGACAAAAAGAATTAAAGCTAACCAAATTGAATAGACCAACATAATGACAACTAATGTCAACATAATTGTTACACATTGAATTAAAGAAGGAATAGATTGTGTAACTAATTGACGAACAGCATCAATATCATTTGTATAAATACTCATAATATTACCATGAGTATGTTGATCGAAATATTTAATAGGTAAAGTTTCCATTTTGTCAAAAGTTATTTTACGCATATAATTTAAAAACTTTTGACCAAGAACAGCATTTAATTGAGTGTAAATAATAGAAGATATAATACCAACAGTATATAAGCAGGCCATCAAAAGGATGTAGTGATTTAACTGGGAAGATAACTCAGAGAAAGGTACATTATTTTCAATAGCTGGACTGATAACATTGTTAATAATTTGAGCAATGAAGATTGCACCAGTTGTTTGGCTTGCCGCTGCTAAAAGAATACAGATAACAAATATAATCAATTTAAATCCATATACTTTCCAAACATATGAGAAGGTTCTTTTCAATATTTTCAATGAATCAGCATCCATTTTCATATTGCCTCTGGCGCCTCTATTGCGACTTGGCATACGACCATTATTCGCCATCTTTAGCACCTCCTTTGTTTTGTGCATAGTAGACACTACGATATACTTCACTCTTTTTCATCAATTCTTCATGAGTTCCAATATCATCGATTCTACCATTATTCATAACTATAATTTGATCTGCTTCTTGAACAGATTGAATACGTTGAGCAACAATAATTTTTGTAACATCAGGATTATTTTTCTTCAATGCAGCTCTGATCATACTATCTGTTTTTGTATCGACAGCAGAAGTAGAGTCATCCAAAATTAATACTTTCGGATTCTTCAGCAAAGCTCTAGCGATACATAATCTTTGCTTTTGACCACCGCTGACATTTGTTCCACCTTCTTCAATATAAGTATCGTATTTATCTGGGAATTGAGAAACAAATTCATCGGCACAAGCTGTTTTACAGGCAGCAACAATTTCTTCATCTGTCGCATCTAATTTACCCCAACGCATATTCTCTTTAATAGTTCCACTGAAAAGGACATTTTTCTGTAATACAACAGCAATGTTATTTCTCAATGTATTTAAATCATAATTTCTGACATCGATATCACCGACTTTAATATCACCTTCTGTAACATCATAAAGACGAGAAATCAAATTTACTAAAGAAGTTTTACCAGAACCTGTAGAGCCTAAAATACCTACAGTTTGACCTGATTTAATATGAACATCAATATCTTGTAAAACATATTTCTCTGCTTTATTACTATATTTAAAAGAAACATGATTGAAATCAATATCACCATTTTTAACTTCCATAACTGGATTTTCAGGATTGGTTAAATTAGATTCAGTTTTCAAAACTTCATAAACACGACGCATAGATTCAATAGATAAACTCATCATGACAAAAATCATAGCGAGCATCATCATACTGGAAAGCATTTGAATTCCATAAGTATTTAAACTGGATAATTCACCAACACCAAAATTTGTACCTAAACCGCTGAAAATATTTGTATGAGTACAAGCAACTTTAGCACCTAAATAACAGATAAGAAGCATAGATACTTGAATGCAGAATTGCATTACTGGGTTGTTCCACGCCAATATTCTTTCAGCCTTTATAAATTGCTTTGTTAAATCATCGCTGGCTTTAGCAAATTTTTGTTTTTCAAAATCTTCACGAACATAAGCTTTAACAACACGAATTCCCCGAACATTTTCTTGAACAGAATTATTCAACTTATCATATTGTTTAAAGACACGTGTAAATATTGGCATAACAACATAGATAATTGCAAATAGAACTATTCCAAGAATTGGAATAAATGCGGCATATACTGCTGCCAATTCTGCATTGATAATGAATGACATTGTAATAGATAAAATGAGCATCAAAGGACATCTAATAACAATTCTCAAGCACATTTGATAAGCCATTTGAATGTTTTGAATATCAGTTGTCAAACGAGTTACCAAAGAAGAAGTTTGAAAATCATCTATATTAGAGAATGAGAAATCTTGAATCTTATTATATAAATCTTGACGGAGATTTTTAGCAAAACCAGTAGAAGCCTTAGCACCTAAGATTCCCCCTAAAATACCCGCAGCAAGTGAAATCATCGCCATAACTAATAAAACAGCTCCGTAAATTAAAACTTGAGAAATTTCCGGATTACTAGATTCCATAAGATTGATCATATCCCTGTTGACAAAGACTAAGAATACTTCCATCAAAACTTCAACGATCATAACTAGTGGGCATAATATAGAATAGATTTTATATTCGCGAACTGATTTTAATAAAGTTTTAATCATCTTTTCCCTCCAAATAATTTCTAATTTTTTCAAGACTTGCAATCAAATTATTATATTCATCTTCAGAAAATAAATTAAACATATTTTCTTCTAAAGTCTCAAATTCATTATGGACTTTTTCATTCATTGCAAACCCTTTTTCTGTAAGAACAATACGGCGTAATCTGCCATCATCTTTTCCTACTTTGCGTTCTATATATCCCGCATCCTCTAAAGAATTAAGAATACTTGTTATAGTCGATTTCTTCAATCCAAAAAACTTTTCAATATCTTTTTGATAAATATTCTCATCTTTATGTTCATTTAAGAAACGAAGAATAAAGCTGTTTCCCAATGTAACTTGAGGATTCTCATGAAATATTTTAGAATTCGCTACTCTGTTTTTAAAACTTTTAGAAGTAGTTTTTAATAAATACCCTAAATTTTTTATTTCATTTTCCTCCTTTCAAATAGTTTGTTTATCAAACTAACTTATTCTACTCATTCTCTTCCTATTTTTCAAGACATTTTTTATTACTTTTATGAAAATGCGTAAAAAATTTTCACAAAAGAAAAGAGCTATTAAATAGCTTGCAAAAGTAATTTAATAGCTCAGTATTTTTATAAAGCTTTTAACGAAATTCTTTAAAGTCTTGTAACAACAACGGTACCAATCTCATCATTCAAATTAGTTTTTCCTAAAACAGAATTATTATCATAAGAAAGTGTAACTGTATAGTTGTCTTTAGTTAAACCATATGCATATAAAGCATACATAGAATCAGCATTATTCAATACTTCTAATTTCGTATTTAATAATGTAACATTTGTGGAATAATTATATGCAGAAGTACTTCTATTTCCTATTGTTAAAGCAGCAGTAGGAAGTTCATTCCCGCTACCCCAAGTTGTTTCAAAATATTTATTCATAGGTGAAAATTTACCGCTGACTGTCATTGTACAATCTTTAAATGTAGCAGTTCCACCACGAACAAAAGCAGCATGTCTACCTCCATTAAAAGAGCATCCTTCAAAATATGCCACAACAGGAACATTAATATAGACTGCCGAATTATCAAAATCACTAGTTTCTGTAACAAATTCACAATTATATGCTGAAATACTAATCAAAGGACTATTAACTTGCGCTGTTGAAGCATTAGTTCCTAATGCATAAACCCCAGCTTTAATCTTTGTATTTTTTAAAATAACTTCAGATTTTTCGTAAGGGAAAATACCATATGCATTTTTATTTGTTAAGTTTACACCTTCCATTGTTAATTTATTTCCATCCATGACAACAATAGAAGAGCCAGATTTTTTACTAATCAAAATTCCGTTTTTTATTGTACCATTAGATTGGTTAACAAGTTCCATTTGATAAAAAGTTAAAGTATAATTATTCAAATCAAGAACAAATTTCTTATTATCAATTGATATATCAGTATCATATTTTACATCTGAAGTAAAAAGGCAATATTTTTCTTCATCAATGTAATTTTTAAGATTTCCTTGATTTTCAGAATTAATTAAAACAACATTTGATGATTCTTCAAGAACATCTTTCTTTACTTCAATAGAAGAAGAACTTGCTAATTCATTTTTAACATTTTCATCTAATGCAATAACTGTACCATTAATTTGAGAATTTGTACTTTGTGAAACTTTTACATCTGTAAGATCTGTCGAAGTTAAAACAACTGAATTAATTGATGATCCATCTTTTAAATTCAATGTTCCTTTATTTAATGTTATATTGCCTTGAACTTCTCCAAATTCATTAAGTGTTGAACCAGAAACGGAGTTGAATTCTACTGATGCAGCCATTCCATAATGAGAAATTGTTGAATCTGTTGCTTCAACATTAAGTGTTCCACCATTTGTACGAATACTAACTGT